>CAMAPQ010000004.1 GCA_945860125.1 Klebsiella pneumoniae | reverse complement strand
TATAAAGTCAGGCAATACCACTGACTTTTTCTATGGACCAGATCGGGATTATTACAAAAAAGTAGAAAGCGGCACTCAAGGCGCAAGCACCACCGTAATCGTTGGCGCTTACGAAAAAGAAACGCAAGGTAGCGTGGTAACGCACCGCGCGCACATTGGCGACTCGGTATTAATTGAATACTAAAACGATAAAAAATATCAGCTTTTCTTGGCATAGCTTGACGCCATTATTTTATCAGTCCAAGCAATTGCAAGCGCAGAAAACAAAAAAACCATGTGAATACAGGTTTGTGCAATTAATGTTTTTTCGCTGTACTGCTCAGCGTTAATAAATGTTTTTAATAAGTGGATAGAAGAAATACCAATAATAGCAGTTGATAACTTCACTTTTAAAACAGAGGCATTAACATGCGATAACCATTCTGGCTGATCAGGATGATTTTCAAGCCCCATTCTAGAGACGAAAGTCTCATAACCACCCACGATCACCATAATCAAAAGATTTGAAATCATGACCACATCAATTAAACCTAAAACAATTAGCATAATGCCGGTTTCATCTAAAGTGTGCTGCGCACTTTTACTCACAAGATGCATTAACTCAATAATAAAATGAAAAACGTAAACACCTTGCGCGACGATTAAACCAAGATACAACGGCAACTGTAGCCAACGGCTTAAAAAAATAAGTTTGGGTAACGTCTTTAAAGATACTTCTGGTTTTTCAGTCGTCTCATGCATAGATTATTACACCTTAAAAAATGATTGTTTTGAGTCACTTAATGTTACACAAAAAAACGATTAAATCATAACTTGTCAGCAATAAAGTGATGATTCACAGCGCGACACTCTAAGGCCACCAATTTTTTTATTCCTACTATTCTTTAGAATAGCCCTCCAGGTCACAAAAAGAGGAGCCTTCACCATGATCAAACTGTCATCGACAATAGAAAGCGCGTTTAACGATATTCAAAATCTTAACCCTAAAAATGCGCCTCAAGATATTAAAGCGGCGGTTGAAGAAACGATTGCATTACTAGATAGCGGTAAAATTCGGGTGGCTGAAAAAATTGAGGGCGAGTGGACCGTGCATCAATGGATTAAAAAAGCAGTGCTTTTAAGCTTCAGATTACAAGAAAACCGAATTATGGAAGCAGGCTATACCCAATTTTACGATAAAGTTGCCCTTAAATTTAGCCACTTTAGTCAAGCTGATTTTGCCGCCAGCGGTATACGTGTTGTACCAAATGCCGTTGCACGTCGAGGCGCGTACATTGGACAAAATGTGGTACTAATGCCTTCTTACGTTAACATTGGCGCTTATGTTGATAGTGGAACAATGGTTGATACATGGGCGACGGTAGGTTCTTGCGCACAGATCGGTAAAAATGTTCATCTTTCAGGTGGCGTTGGTATTGGCGGTGTACTGGAACCGTTACAAGCAAACCCGACCATTATCGAGGATAATTGCTTTATTGGCGCACGCTCAGAAGTTGTTGAAGGTGTTATTGTTGAAGAAGGCTCTGTTATTTCCATGGGTGTTTTTATTGGTAAAAGCACGCGTGTGTATGATCGTGAAACAGGTGAAACCTTATATGGTCGCGTTCCTAAAGGTTCGGTTGTGGTATCTGGAAATCTTCCTTCTAGCGACGGTAAAGTGAGCTTATATGCTGCAATCATCGTCAAAAAAGTAGATCAAAAAACACGCGAAAAAGTAGGCATTAATGAGTTACTAAGAATTCAGGACTAATCATCTTAAGGACGAGCAATGACAGATAAAGAGTCGCAAATTACGGACTTTGGCTATAAGCAAGTTTTCAAGTCAGAAAAAGAGAAGCTAGTAGGCTCAGTGTTTCATTCGGTTGCTGGAAAATATGACCTAATGAACGACATGATGTCCCTAGGTGTTCATCGTTTATGGAAACGTTTTACGATGGAGCTCAGTGGTATTCGTCGCGGACATAAAGTACTTGATTTAGCCGGTGGCACAGGTGATTTTACTTCAAAAGTTGCCCGTATTATTGGCGATCAAGGCTTAGCCGTATTGTGTGATATTAACGAATCCATGCTCTCTGTGGGAAGGGATAGGTTACTTGATGAAGGCTTAAGTGCGAATACACAATTCGTCCTTGCCAATGGCGAAGCCCTCCCCTTTGAGCCTAATACCTTTGACTGCATTTTAATTGGTTTTGGCTTAAGAAATATGACAGATAAAAGCCGTGCACTCAGCTCAATGATGTCTGCACTTAAACCCGGCGGCAGGCTAATTATTCTTGAATTTTCCAAACCTTACTCAAAACATATTACGAAACTTTATGATCTATATTCATTTCATATTTTGCCTAAAATAGGCAAATATGTTGCGAAAGATGAAAGTAGTTATCAATATCTTGTTGAATCGATACGCATGCATCCTGATCAGGAAACTTTAAAGGCTATGATGGAAGCGGTGGGTTACAAACGATGCGAATATTATAATCTCACAGGCGGCATTGTGGCGGTCCATCGTGGCTTCAAACTTTGATCACTCAACGTAAGATAGGTTAGCAGTATGCTCTCTCAAGCTATTTTCTCTCGCACTGAATCAATACTGGGTAACATTATTTTTGAAAATAGCACTCAGTTTGCTTCTCTTGCGGGGCGTGCTATTACCTTGGAAATTACTTATCCTGCCTTTGCTTGTACGCTTTATTTTTCAGCAGAAAATTGCGTCATCTCACAAAAAAGTGATGCGCAATCAGATGTCACAATAAAAGCAGCGCTGCCAACCTTATTGCGTCTGCTCATGACGGACCTACAAAATTTTGAGGGTGTGGAAATTACAGGTGAAATCATGCTGCTCCAAAAAATACGCCTACTTTTTCAGCTATTTAAAAAGTCGCCTGATTCACTGCTTTGGCCCATTCTTGCCGAACCTCTCAATGATTTACTTTTTTCACCCCCTTTTTTATTTCAAAAGATGGAACAAAGATGGCGCCAATTAGGCGACACTTTAAAAATGAATATTGATCAGTATGTGCATTATGAGGCGGAAATAGTGCCTGACTTAAATCAAGTTGAAACGTTTATACATCAAGTTGAAACGTTAAGAGATGACACCGCACGACTGGAAGCAAGAATTAATAGGCTGATTAAAAAAACATGAAATTTTTTCGTTTAATACACATTGTCCATATTATTTTTTACTATCAATTGATAGATTTAATTCCTGCCTATCTCATTCCTCGCTTATTAAGATTTTTTTTCTTTTTTTCACCTTATCGTCTTTTATTAACAAAACGACCACCTGAGCAACGTTTGCATCTTGCACTTGAAAAATTGGGCCCTATTTTTATTAAGTTAGGCCAATTACTCTCAACAAGACGTGATCTTTTCCCAGAAAACTGGATCAATGAACTGGCTAAATTACAAGATAAAGTCGCCCCTTTTAGCAGTAAAACCGCCTATGAAATTATTGAAAGAGAGCTATTAGAATCAACGAGTATATTATTCAAACACATCGATGAAATACCGCTTGCCTCTGCTTCACTTGCACAAGTTCATAGCGCAAAACTGCACACCGGCGAAGAAGTGGTGATTAAAATTTTAAGGCCGAATGTTACCAGTTTGGTTACCATTGATCTTGCTTGGATGAAATGGTTTGTAGAAAAAACAGAGGCCTTGCTACCTCAATTACACTGGTTACATTTAGGCGCAATTATCACAGATTATGAATCAACGTTAATGGATGAGCTGAACTTTACCCATGAAGCAGGAAACATGGAGGTGTTTAGAAAAAACTTTTATCTTTCCCCTTTATTGTATGTGCCTAAAGTTTATTGGGATTATGTCACCCCGCGTGTATTAGTGATGGAGCGCGTTTATGGGTTACCTGTTAATGATATTGCAACCTTTAAAAAAGCAGGTGTAAATCTTGAAGTATTAAGCCAAAAAGGCCTTGAAATCTTTTTTACACAAGTTTTTCGGGATAACTTTTTTCATGCTGATATGCATCCTGGCAATATACTTGTGACAATTGATGATCCTGCTAATCCTCAATATATTGCCCTTGATTGCGCTATTGTCGGCAAACTTGAAAAAGATGATCAAATCTTATTAGCAAGACAGCTCATGGCACTCATTAAGCAGGATTATCGAGAACTAGCACGTCTTTTAGTGCAGGCAAGCTGGGTGGGCAATAAAACGCCGATTGAAGCTTTTGCCTTATCGCTCAAGCAACTTTGCGAACCTATTTTAACCAAACCTTTGGGTGAAATTGATTTTGCCCCATTGTTAGTTGCTTTATTTAAAACAGCACGCAAATTTAAAATGCAATTACTACCACAATTTGTACTTTTAGAAAAAACACTGCTTTATGTTGAAGGCTTAGGTAGAGAGCTTTATCCTAATCTTGATATTTGGGCAATTGGTAGGCCATTACTTGAAAAATGGTTAAGAAATCAAATTGGCCCTGAAGCCTTATTTTCTGCTTTTAAAACACATATTCCAGGTTTAATAGAACGCTTACCTGAACTGCCACACTTAGCGTTACAAGCCATCAAACATTCTCAGCAGCAACAAGTTATGATTGCTGAACAACAAAAAGAAGTGCAGCAATTGCTCATGCTTATTTTGGAAGAAAAGAAAAAAAGCAGATTTAAAATGATAGTCATTTTATGCGTTATTACGCTGGCAACAGCGGCCCATTTTAGTTTTTAGTTTAACGCTCATCCTATCCTTGACAATAAAAGGGGGTGTTTTGTAAATGCGCAAAGCAACTTAGCCGAGGTGGTGAAATGGTAGACACGCTAGTTTCAGGTACTAGTGACGCAAGTCGTCGAGGTTCAAATCCTCTCCTCGGTACCATTCTTATTATTTACTATTCTTTCCCCTTAAATTATTGATTCCGCGCACCGCTTAATAGCTTCCTATGCTCGCCCTACGCAGAGCAAACCGAACAAACATTACTTGCCTCCCTCTTTACTTGATGAACTAAACTGCATTTATTGCAATCTTATTTTACGCATCATCCTGCTTCTTCAATGAGAGGTTTAACATGTTAATCAAAAAGCCAGTTGATATTTGTGCATCTGAAATTACACCTGAATCAATTTACCTTAAGCGCCGTGACTTTATGCGCGGAACACTCTCAGGCTTCTTAAGCTCAGCAGGCTTGTTAGGCGGTATAGGGTTCGCACCAAGCTCTCTTTTAGCTGCACCAGCTTATACAGATACTGACGATAACAACAAAGCCCCCTTATGGCTTAATGCGCAAATTAAAGGCGCTAAAGAAGATGGACAGAAATTAACAGAAGCAGTGACACCCTATAACGTGATCACAGGACACAATAATTTTTATGAGTTTGGGCTGGACAAAACAGATCCATCAGCAAAAGGACAAAAATTTAAGCCACATCCTTGGGAAGTTGAGATTACAGGGCATGTCAATAAACCTGGCAAGTATCACTTAGAAGATTTATTAAAAGGAATAGATTTAGAAGAGCGTGTGTATCGCCTGCGCTGTGTTGAAGCTTGGTCGATGGTTATTCCGTGGGTGGGGTTTTCCTTAGCCAGTTTACTCAAGCGCTTTGAACCAACCTCGCAGGCTAAATATGTTTCATTTGTGACACTAAAAGACCCTAAACAATTTCCTGAGCAAAATAGTTTTTTTAGCACCCTAAACTGGCCGTATCGTGAAGGGTTACGCATAGATGAAGCGATGCACCCACTCACTATTTTAGCAGTGGGTTTATATGGTAAAAGCCTACCCAATCAAAATGGGGCGCCATTGCGCTTAGTGGTGCCTTGGAAATATGGCTTTAAAAGTATTAAATCCATCGTCAAAATAGAATTAACGGAAACTCAGCCAGAAACCAGCTGGAACCAAAGTGCCTCAAGCGAATATGGTTTTTATGCGAATGTTAACCCACAAGTTGATCATCCACGCTGGACACAAGCCGAAGAGCGGCGTTTACCAAGCGGCTTATTTAGCCCCAATATTATCCCCACAAAAATATTTAATGGTTACGCTGATCAAGTTGCGAGCTTATATAAAGACATCGACTTAAAAAAGTATTTTTAATCTGCTTAAAGCTTAAGCGGCACACGAACTAAAAGAGGTTCAAATATGCCAATAAAATGGCGGCGAGTGGTTATTTTTTTCATCAGCTTACTGCCGTTATCATTTTTAATATTTAAAGTAATAACTCAGAGCTTAGGTGCCGATCCTGCTAAAGAAATTGTGCTGTTTTTAGGTACATGGGCTTTTTATTTTTTACTCATGACGTTATCTATCACGCCCCTTAAAAAAATCGCCAAACAAAACAGTGTAATGACTCACAGACGCATGTTTGGGTTATTTACTTTATTTTATGCCCTGCTTCATTTGCTATCTTATTTAATTTTTATTTTAGGCTTAAACTTTTCTCAATTTGGTGCCGAATTAATTAAACGCCCGTATATTTTACTCACCCTACCTGCGATTGTTTTACTTATTATTTTAGGTATCACTTCAACTAAATCAATGATGCGAAAGCTCGGAAAAAAATGGGTAAAACTACATAAAAGTATTTATGTTATTAGCATACTTGCCTGGCTACACGTCCTTTTACAAGTACGTTCTAGTTATTTTGATGCGGCTTTTTTCGGTGTGATAACACTCTCACTACTTTCACTAAGACTATATTGGTTTTATCAAAAAAAGCATCCCCGACCATAGAATATAAAAAACAGAGGTGGTTCCATAAATTAGGACAGGATGTGAGTGAGCTTCCGGAATAAAGCCTCAAGGGCGTCGATTTTTTCTTCAGAAAGAATGGCATTATTAGGACGGGGAAAGTCTGGATACATCACTTTCGTCTTTTAGGTGGACACCTGATAATTTCAATTGAAGCGAGCTTTCTGCCAGCCATTTAATTTTTTTGGCTGCCTCATGATAAGAAAGACCCTGTGGGCGAATATTTGAAACACAATTTCGCTCAGCATCAGTTCTTCCTATTTTTGGAGCATACGTTAAATAAACCCCTAAGGAATCTGCCGAGCACAGCCCAGGACGTTCGCCAATTAAGACAATTACACACAGCGCCTTTAAAGTTTCTGCAATTGCATCCCCCAGCGCAACACGTGCTTGCGTGGCAATAACAATAGGCGTATCAATCCAATTTATCGGCCATTGCGCGCGTAATTCTTTCAACAAACAAAGCGCATGAGATTGCACCGCTATAGCAGATAAACCATCCGCCAGCACAAAGCAAATGTTAGCGTTAATATTCAAATTACTAAGCTTTTTTTGGCTATCTTCACTCAATTGACGACCTAAGTCAGGGCGCATTAAATAAGAAATTCTATCTGTTGCCTTACTACAAGCCTGTAAGACCATGAATCTCTCTTCAGTCAGACAGCTTGCTAAATCGGTAACATTAAGGGGCGCATGTACCGCATCACGCGCTTGGGCATGTGCCATGCCAAAATTTAGAATATCTTGCGTTGCTAAGCTGGCGCCAACGCGTCCCAGCGCAATACGTGCATAGGTAAAAGTACGTAAAACATCCCACGGGGTTTTGAATTTAGATTTATCTTCAGGTAACAGAGGCTTATTTTCGTCCATCATGCGCTACCTTTCTGAATTAAAGTATGAACTAAAGAAAGTCCAGCTAATAACGGGTGTGCTGGGCTAATTTGTCTTAATGTCCCTTGCGCATCAGTCAGATGCATTTTCATCAACCAAGCTTCAAATTCAGGGGCTCGTTTTAAGCCGAGCAATGAACGAACATATAAAGCATCATGAAACGAGGTGCTTTGGTAATTAAGCATAATGTCATCAGCGCCTGGCACACCCATAATAAACATGACACCTGCGGCACCTAAGAGCGTGAGCAAGGTATCCATATCATCTTGATCTGCTTCTGCATGATTGGTGTAACAAATATCGCAGCCCATCGGTAGCCCCATTAATTTTCCACAAAAATGATCTTCCAAGCCTGCACGGATAATTTGTTTTCCATTGTATAAATATTCTGGCCCAATAAAACCAACGACGCTATTCACTAAGAGCGGGCGAAATTTTCGTGCAACGGCATAGGCGCGTGCTTCACAGGTTTGCTGGTCAAGGTTATGGTGCGCATTGGCTGAAAGACAACTGCCTTGGCCTGTTTCAAAATACATCACATTATTTCCCACCGTTCCTCGCTTTAAACTAAGCGCTGCCTCATAGGCTTCTTGTAAAAGATTAAGTGAAATGCCGAAGCATTTATTGGCAAATTCTGTCCCTGCAATACTTTGAAAAACAAGGTCAATCGGTGCGCCCTGTTCAATCGCCTGGATTTGCGTTGTAACATGTGCCAGCACACAGCTTTGCGTTGGAATTTCGAAGCGCAGGCGTAAATCATCCATCATGTCCCACAGCGGTCTTAGGGTAGTTAAGGCATCACTGGCAGGATTAATACCGATCACCGCATCGCCAGCGCCGAGCAATAAGCCGTCTAGCATTGAGGCTGCAATGCCTCTTAGATCATCAGTGGGATGATTGGGTTGTAGACGTACAGATAAGCAACCTTGCAATCCCAATGTATTTCTAAAGCCCGTCACAACCTCACACTTTTTTGCCGCTAAAATTAAATCCTGATTACGCATTATTTTAGACACGGCAGCGGCCATTTCAGGTGTAATACCATAAGCGACTTTAGCAAGCATCTGTGTATTAGTCGTATCAGCTAAAAGCCACTCTCTAAAACCACCTACGGTTAAATGGCGAATCGTTAAAAAAGCATTTGTATCGTGTGAGTCAAAGATTAAACGGGTTACTTCATCGTCTTCATAGGGAATAAGCGCATTGTTTAAAAAAACAGTGAGAGGTAAATCAGCCAAAGCGAATTTAGCAGCCATACGCTCTTCATCGCATGAAGCCCCTAAACGTGCTAAATAATCCCCAGAACGGGCAGGGCTTGCGCGTGCCAAAAGCGTTTTTAAGTCTTTAAACTGCCATGTGCGTATACCAATGGTGTGCTGATAAGTCATGCGCTTTAATTTCCCTATTTATTTCATCCGCAGATGTATCTTTGGTGTCGCTCATAAATTCTAGCGTATTAGGTCATCTCAGGTACCTATCTGAGAGAGAAGTGATTCCTCAAAAATTAAAGTCTTATCAAAAGAACCTTTATGAGGAATCTTACCTATTCAGTCATTGGCATGAGGCGATATTGTCAGGACAGGTCAGTAGTTTTCATATCCATCAATGCTGATGCGGCATATTCAGTATCAATAAGCTCACATTGTTTCTTTCCCAAAACAAGCAGCAAAGAATTGTACTCATCCATTCTTTTTTCAATACTGCCTTTGCTTCTTAAATTACTGTCATGCAAGGTTCTTGATGACTCCTTTACTCTACTAGAAAGCTCTGTCAGCACATTTTTATCATGATGGTCAAAAGGCATAGTTTGAAGCAAAGCAAGCTCGTCTTCTAAAAGAGATTGATCATAATAAATTTTTGTCATTAATCTATTTTTTTCTAACGGATTAAATGTAGGGGGAGAAAGGTTAGCTAACTCTACCTCAGGTAATCTTTCTATTGTCGCATCAGATGAGGGGCTTCTCATCAGCTCACTACTACTTTTAAAACAAGAAAAACAAGATCGGATAGGCTGTGTAATCATTGATAACTGATGACTGATCCTGCTCATAACGCTGTTTCCACTGGAATGCACGGATCTAGCAGCGGCTAACAGCGAGCTTGACTCAGCTAAATGAGAAGCACTAGTTAAATCATTGAAAGACATTGCTGAATTTGAAATCATAAAGACACGCCTTACTTTGTTATTAATTATTAGTTTTTTGATGCTTTGATTAAAAAAACTAACCATCTTAAAATCTTATCGTTTCACTCAGTTAAGAATCGTAATGTCTTTTTGGTTTTTAATCAATTGCTTCATAAAATTTTGAAAAAATGCCCCAATACTTATGAATATGATGACGGGCAACTAAACAGAATCGCTAATAAAACATTTTGATTTGGTATCTTAGGCTTATACGAGCTGACAACTGACCTAACATAGCGGATATTAACGCTAATATTTGTTTTATGCTGAGAGACTCTATTGTCATCGCCAGTCAAAAAAGATGAAAGTAATGCACCTCCCATTCTCCCCGCCCTAAAGTTTGCAGGAGCCTCTATTGAAATCGCCGGCGAATACATCGAGCAAACAGAAACATGCCCTCCTCAAAAAAGGGCTGATCGTCTTTATTATTTTAATTTTGGCTCTATTTTTAGCTCGCAATTTTTTATTTGGCACACCTGTTGACACATATGCGGTAACAAATGGTGCATTACGGCAAAGCGTTGTGGCAAGCGGTCGCATTATTTCGCCTCAGCGCGTGACCGTGGCAACGGAAATGACAGGGCGCATCTTAAAAATACCCGTTAAAGAAGGCCAGCAAGTTGAGCGCGGCATGTTACTGATTCAGCTTGATGACGAAGATGAACGTGCAGCAATCGCACAAACAATGACAAGCGTTGCACAAGCAGAAGCAAAGCTGCGCCAACAGCAGGAAGTAACCTTACCCACCGCACAACAAAACTTAAAACAAGCACAAGCGGATGTCGCCCAACTGACCAATCAGTTAATGCGCATACGTCAACTGAAAGCTAAAAACTTTGCTAGCGAAGGGGAGCAAGAAACAGCTAAGCGTAATCTTGATGTGGCTAATAGCCGATTATATTCAGCACAATTACAAGTAAAAGCCAACGAATCAAATGGTAGCGATAGGGCGCTTTCTTTAAGCATTCTAGAACAAGCACGCGCTAATTTACGGCTAGCTCAGGTGAAGTTAGCACAACATGCCATTCTCGCCCCTGCTGACGGCATACTGATTAGCCGCAACGCAGAACCGGGGGATATCGTGCAAGCAGGACAAGCACTCATGTTGCTAGCCGCTCAAGGTGATACGCAAATTGAGGTACAAATCGACGAGAAAAATTTTTCTAAACTTGCCCTAGGTCAATCGGCTTTAGGTTCAGCAGATGCTTTTTCTGATCAGTTTTTTAAAGCTCAGCTTATTTATATTAATCCTAGAATAGACCCACAACGTGGCTCAGTAGAAGTGAAATTACGCGTGAACGAACCACCGGCTTATTTAAAGCAGGATATGACCGTATCAGTCGATATTGAAACGGCTCAACGTACCAATACGCTCACTATTCCCACCAGTGCACTGCATGATCTAAGCAGTCAAACCCCTTGGGTTCTAGTCGTACGCGATAACCGCACCGTGCACCAAGTGGTGACACTGGGTTTACGGGGCGATGATAATATTGAAGTCTTACAAGGTCTTAAAAAGGGAGAAGCGGTTATTCCTGTAACCTTAGGCTTAATTAAAGCGAACATGCGCGTGCGCGTTAACTAGGTACGCTAATTATGAATCCACTTTTACCCTTTGAATGGATTGTAGCGCTTCGTTTTATGCGTCAGGCGCGCATGCAAACCGTGCTTATTGTGTCAGGCGTTGCGCTGGGTGTGTCGGTGATTGTCTTTATCTCTGCACTTATTAGCGGCTTGCAAAACAACCTATTTCGCCGCACTTTAGACTTTCAAGCACAGATTGTCATTTTACCGCCGACAGAAGTTGCCCGCCCCTTACATATTTCAAATAGCATGATGAGTGCTACCGTGATACAGCCCCGTGCGCAACGACTACAGTCAGTTGATCAGTGGCAAAAAGTACGAATACAAGTGGCCCGTATGAAAGATGTTATGGTCGTTGCGCCTGTGGTTTCTGGCTCAGGGCTTATTCTGCGCGGCGATGCTAGTAAAGCCATTACGCTGACAGGAATTGAACTAGACAGTTACCTAAAATTAATTGCACTTAGCAAAAAGATTATCTCAGGTACCGTTAAACTTGCCAGCACCGATATGCTCATTGGCATCGACTTGGCTAAAGATTTAGGGGTGTCAATCGGCGATAAACTCAACTTACAAACTGCTACGGGCGGTTCGGCCACCCTCACCGTTTGCGGTATTTTTGATTTTGGCAATCGCGGCCAAAACTCACGCGCCGTGTTTGTTACCTTACGTACTGCCCAAAACCTGCTTGATTTGAGCGGTGGGGTCACAAGCTTAGAAGTTAATCTTATCGCACCTTTTCAAGCAGAAAATATGGCGCAGGTGATTAAGGCCCAAACTGGGCTCGAGGTGCAAAGTTGGATTACGAGCAACGCACAATTCTTTAATGCACTCGCAGCGCAGTCTATGTCTAATACTATTATTCGTTTTTTTGTCGGTTTAACCGCGGCGTTAGGTATTGCAAGTGTGCTAGTGGTTTCGGTAGTACAAAAATCCAAAGAAATTGGTATCTTACGTGCGACAGGGACATCACGTATGCAAATTTTACGGTTATTTTTATTGCAAGGAGCGCTCATGGGGTTAATGGGTTCATTAATTGGGGCAGGCGTGGGATGGTTATTTTTAAATGTTTGGCGTGGTGTTGCTAAAAATGCTGATGGCTCGCCGATTTTTATTATTAATTTTGACCCGATGTTATTTGTCTATGCCGCGCTAGGCGCAACCCTTGTGGGTACACTTGCCGCCCTTTTCCCCGCATTACAAGCGGCACGACTTGATCCTGCGGTGGCAATTCGTGGCTGATAAAATATTAAAAGATAGTAATACCGCGCACCCCCCCACCCTTCAACTGACAGACATAAGTAAAATTTATAATCCTAACCTACCTTCAGAAACACAAGTGCTGCATAACTTGAATTTAACGATTCAACGTGGCGAATTTGTTGCCCTCATTGGCCCCTCTGGTTCAGGCAAAAGCACGCTGCTTAATTTAATTGGCTTACTGGATAAACCAACCTCGGGTGAGCTTTTTATTACAGGCCAAGCAACAAGCGCATTAAATGATACCAAACTGACATACTTGCGTGCGCGTGCGGTAGGTTTTGTTTTTCAATTTCATAATTTACTGCCTGAATTTACGGCGGTTGAAAACGTTATGCTGCCATTACTTGCAGCCAATGGTCGTCCTAATAGTGACATGCGCCTACATGCAGAAAGGCTGATTGATCAGGTCGGCCTTCAGAAAGTGGGCAATCATATGAGTAATGACTTATCCGGTGGTCAACAACAACGCGTGGCAATTGCCAGAGCGTTAGTCATGGAACCTGCGCTCGTCCTCGCGGATGAACCTACCGGTAATTTAGATACCAAATCTGCTGATAGTATTTTTGATTTATTACGTGAAGTGAATAAAAACAGCCAGACCAGCTTTTTAATTGTGACCCATGACCTGCGCTTAGCACAAAGGTGCGATCGCATTATTGAATTAGTTGATGGGGAAATTTATTCGGATAAGCCCAATAAGCCTATTCGTTAATCTTTAAGTTCAATGCTTAAAAATAAATGAATTTATAACGGGGCAAATCGCTGTAACACATGGCTTGTCATACCCTTCGCAAGCTCTTCTTCACCAAAAAAAACCATGCCAATGCCCTCGCTGCGCAGTAACAACGACTCATCCTCACTTTGGGTGCGAAACACCAGCTCAATATTGGGATTGAGTGTACGTGCCGTTTGCGCCATTTGTTGAACGTTCAGCGCATCAGGCGTACAAATTACCAGCATGGCCGCATGCGTAATATGCACTTGAATTAAGACCGAAGGATCGACCGCATTACCTGACACTGCCGCTTTTCCTTTTTTACGTAAATCTTCAACCACTTCACGATTTTGTTCAGCAACAACATAAGGAATCCCCCTTTCATCAAGCGCTTTAGCAATAAGGCGCCCTACCTTTCCATAACCGACTAACACCACTTGCCCCTCAAGGTATTTGCGTTCAGTCGTCATGGGAAGTACGGAATAAGGATCTTGGTCTTGTCGTCTCTCCAGACGGCGAACAGTTTTTGAGTTTTTAAGAACCCAACTTCGCACAGGTTCAATGGCTTTAAACATAAATGAATTGAGGGCGATAGAAATCAGCACACCGGCTAAAATCAAATTTATCCCTTCTGTTGGTAATAAACCAAGTGATAAACCCAAACCGGAAAGAATAATCGAAAACTCCCCAATTTGACTCAAGCTTGCAGCAATGGTGAGGGAAATGTTAAGTGGATAACGCAGTGCTGTAACGAGAAAAAGCGCAGAAAAAAAGTTGCCGAAAATAATAATAATCACCGTCACAAAAACACGAAGTGGCTGCTGCACAAGAATCGTTGGATCAAATAACATGCCCACTGAAACGAAAAAAAGTACAGAAAAAGCATCTCGTAACGGCAAAGATTCTTGTGCTGCACGATGACTAAATTCAGACTCACGCATCACCGTTCCTGCGAAAAAAGCGCCTAAGGCAAATGAAACACTGAAAAGTGCAGAAGCACCATAGGCAATACCGATGGCTGTGGCGATGATTGATAACGTGAAAAGCTCACGCGATCCTGTTCTTGCAACTTGCCACAAAAGCCAAGGTAACACGCGTCGTCCCACAACAAGCATTAATACAATAAACGCTGAAACCTGTAGCAACGTTTGCCCAATCGTAAGCCAAAGTGATTTAGCCTCAATGACCTGCACGGTTGCACTACCCAACACGCCGGCAAGGGGCGGCATGAGCACTAAAACCAGTACAGTAGCGAGATCCTGAACAACCAGCCAGCCAATCGTAATGCGCCCATTTAGGGTATTGAGCAAGCTTTTCGCTTCAAGCGATTTAAGAACGACAACGGTGCTTGCGCAAGAAAGTGAGAGACCAAAAATCAGTGCACTTCCCAAAGACCAACCCCATAACCAGGCACTTAATAGCCCCAATACGGTAGAAGCACTCATTTGAAATACAGCCCCCGGGAACGCAATACGCTTAACGGCAAGCAGATCATTGGGCGAAAAGTGTAACCCCACACCAAACATCAGAAGCATGATACCAATCTCTGATAGCTGGGAGGCGATTTGAACATCAGCAACTAAACCAGGCGTCGCAGGGCCAATAAGAATGCCGGCAACTAAATAACCTACAAGGGCAGGCATTTTAAGTCGTTCAGCGATCACACCAAGCACTAAAGCAGCCCCAAAGGCAGAAGCAATGGTCGTAATCAACGAAATATTATGATCCATTCATGACCTTCCTTGGCAGCTTGTATCTTATCCCGCTTGCATAAGAGTGACAGATTAACTTATAGGCGATGGAAGCCAAAAGAATGGTGTGCCTTTTTTAAAAAGGCACTTACAAATAAATATTTCAGCTTTTTGACTTTACAAAAAAATGCGAAAATCAGCAGAAAACTACCTTTGCGCTTGTTCTTTAAGCTGTGTAATTAACTCAATTCTCTCACGAACAAAACCTTCCAGTTGTAAGAAAGTAACTTCATTGTGAACACCAAAAGACTTATGGATTTTTTCGATAATCTGGTCTGTTTCTTGATCATCAGTTTCTAGCAAACGACAAATTTCTTCATTGGAAAAACTACGATCTTGATTGCTTGAAAAAACAAACAGGATCTCTTCTAACTCAGCCAATTCTTCATCAAAATCAATAGTCATGCTAATAACCTCAGATCTTTAGTGATTTACTTATAAAAAGACACAAAAATGATGCACTTTCAACAAAAAACGCATCATTTAGAGAGGCATACAAAAATATTTGTTGCCTACCCACCCCCGCTTTGCTCGCTTTCGTACTGACCTCTATCAGACATTCATAATGCTAAAAAATAACGATTTAATTGTTTTAATTATGGCGAAATTTGCAGCTAATCTTTATCACTTTTGTTTCGTTTTATGAACAAAAAAAGTAGTGCGTAAGGCGCTTCTTATCAGACTTTTAGTGAGCTTCCGGCGAGTCTGCTATATCATTTATTTTTTTTCAGTGTGACAAGGTAATAGCAGAATCTAGCTTAAAAATATGAGTGGAACGTCATCCTCGCGAAAGCGCATAAGCGCTAACATAAATAGCGCTCGCCGGTTCTGCTTGTTGGGGCGTATGTGCGCCAGTATCCGTCATTCCCGCGAAGGCGGGAATCCAGTTTTTTAAGTGTCAAACATGAAGGCTTTTTGATATCTTCTTTGGGCTTTGTCTCGAATGATTGACATAAGTACAAGAGATTTTCTGGATTCCCGCCTTCGCGGGAATGACGAATTCTATGCACCAATGATGTTACACAGACTCGGCGAAAGCTCACGACTTTTACAAATCAATCACAATTAGTAAACATAAAAAAACCAAGCCACACTACCCACACAGTTAATGCCTTTTTTTTGATTAAACTCAATTAAAAAAAAACGAAACCTATGCACATCGCTTCCTTAAATCTTTTCTAATAAACAACTTCTAAAGCGTATAAAAAAACGCTCATTTGTTTAAAAAAAGACACAACTCATGAAAACAATCGTTTTTATTCTGTTATCCCTTTTTATTTATTCATTTTCAAATTTAACCTATGCCCATCTTGGTGAAAACCATGCTGAAGAAGATGAGATAAGAGTCAGAAAAATAACCGGTGGAAAAGCCTTTCTTGGCAAACCAAAAGAAAACCTTAATGTTGCTGAAAATGGACAATGGAGCGCTGTTATTCCTTGGCCACATGTTGCCGTTAGCGCAGCGGTACTACGTGATGGACGCATTCTTACCTGGGCTTCTAACAAAAAAAATGCTTTTCCGAGCAAAAAAGAATTCACCTATACCGCCACGTGGGATCCAAACACAGGTGAATTTTCAGAAATCCCCCATGAAGGCCATGATCTATTTTGTGGGCATCAAGTTATCCTCAACGATGGGCGAATCTTTGTAAATGGGGGGCGAAATCTTGTGAAAACAACCAGTATTTTTAACCCTGCCAATAATCAATGGGAAATTGTTCAGCCCATGAATCGGGGACGCTGGTACCCTACCAGTGTGGTCTTACCTGATAATCGAGTATTGACCATGCTAGGTTGGGGCGGCGGTAAATATCCTGAAATTTGGTCAGAAAATATAGGGTGGAAAGTATTAAGCAATATTGATTTAACCAAATCACTACTCACCCACAAAGATCATTTTGAATACAATTGGTCACCCCTTCTGACCTTTGCGCCCAATGGCAATATCCTTCAATTTGGCCCTACGCCAGATATGCACTGGTTATCAGCAAATAATAACGGTTCTATTGGCAGCGCAGGCTCTGCGCGCTTTGAGGCTTATACTAAAGAAAGCGCCTTTGTTATGTATGATGAAAAACATCTGTTAATTACCGGTGGATCAGCTTCTAAATCAGATGAAAAAAGCGTTAGTGATGCCGCCATTTTAACGATTGAAAACGAAGACGTAACAGTAACACCGATTGCACCGATGCAATTTGCTAGAAAATTTCATAATCCTGTCGTACTGCCAAATGGAGAAGTGTTTATTGTCGGCGGTAATACGTCTGGGGAGAAATTTCAAGATGATCAATCTGTTTTAACAACAGAATTATGGAATGCCCAATCAAAAACCTTTCGCACCGCAGCAGACAGCAGTATTCCACGCAACTATCACTCTGTAGCGCTCCTGATGATCGATGGGCGGGTTTTTTCAGCTGGCGGCGGGTTATGTGGCACCTGCAAAACAAATCATCAGGATGCGCAAATTTACTCGCCCCCGTACCTTTTTGATAAAACAGGACAGCCCGCTGTTCGCCCCGTTATTCTCGAAGCACCTGAGCGCGCCTCAGAAGGACAGGCTATTACGGTGAGAACAGATCATCCTATAAGTCAATTTGCACTCATTAAAACTTCATCAACCACACATGGCACAAATACAGATCAACGTTTTCTACCTATTACTTTTTCTCAAAAAAGCCTAGAACATTACGAGCTTACCTTACCGCATAATCCAAATGTAATGACACCTGGCATGTGGATGTTATTTGCACTGAACGAACAAGGCGTACCTTCACTTGCCAAAGTAATACAGATTTACGCAACAACAACTTACAAAGCCAATGCGCTCCTTTCCTCTTTAGCACCTTCAGACGCACGCTCAAATACACCCTCTATTCAAAAAACACCGCAAGCTTCTCTTAAACTACAAGCTTCTCTTAAACTACAAGCTTCTGTTCAATTAGAAAAAAACCAAACACTGCCAAAGCAAGCAGGTAACGTTGTGAATTATCAGCTGGATATCACAGGCTTTAATCAACCCACGTTGGTAGGACGTTTTGGCGATCAATCAGAAGAGCAGATTAGTCTTGAGTCAACACTTACACACACTTATAAACAGCCCGGCCATTATAAAGTAACGATAAGTGCAACGGATGCGTCAGGAAAAAATGCGCAAACAAGTTTTACACAAATAATTCATTCTGCTCTTAGCACACGCCCTTCTTTTTCTTCTTCCTCGATTGTTTTAAATCCCAGTGAAGAAGTCGTATGGAATGTCAATACCGATCAAAATAGTGTAACGGCAATTGATACTCAAACCTTAAAAAAAATCACTGAAATTAAGGTTGGCAAGGAACCAGCCAGTTTACAGTTTGCACCAAATGGGATGTTATGGGTTACGAATAAAAAGTCAGCCACTTTAAGTTTAATTGATGCTACAAATCTGCAATTAATTAAAACACTTAAACTACCTGATGGATCACAACCGCACGGCATCGTCTTTGATCAATACCATGCCTATGTTGTTTTGGAAGCGTTAGGACAAGTTATTATCATTAACTTAAACCCGCTTTCTATTCTAGGAAGAATTAATGTCGGCGCGCACCCAAGACATCTATCTATTAGCGAAGAGAAGAAAAAATTATTTATTTCTCGATTTATCACGCCCCCTCAATTTAATGAGAAGCCTGAAGAAAAAATCAATCGTCGTCAGCCTGAGCCTGTAGCAACAGGCGGAGAAATTGTGGTTGTTTCATTAGAAAATAATCAAGTTGAAAAAACTATTTTTCTTGCGCCTAATTTACATTCTGATTCAGAACACAGCGCACGGGGTGTGCCCAATTACTTAGGTGCTGCCGCTATTTCACCTGATGGGTTATCAGCCTGGATTCCCTCTAAGCAGGATAATATTTTCCGAGGGCTCGCGCGTGATGGGCAACCTCTCACGCATGATACAACCGTGAGAAGCATAAGCTCTCATATTAATCTTGACACACTAACCGAAACAGCTTACGACCGTATTGACCATGACAATGCCGGTATGCCCAGTGTAGCGTTACACGACCCCTCTGGCAGCTTTCTTTTTGTGGCTTTTGAAAGCAGCCGTGAGGTTGAATTAATTGACCTTCAAACACGCGAACCGTTAATGCGCTTTGCCGTAGAACACGCACCAAAAGGCATGGTAATGTTAAAAAATTACAGCAAACTATTTGTCTTAAATGATCTTTCAAGAAGCGTAACGGTGCATGACACTTTAGATTTTTTTGCAGGAAAAACAGAAAGTATTCCTCTTTTAAAACAGATTAACATTGTCGAAAAAGAAACGCTTTCAGCACAAATATTACGTGGAAAGCAATTATTTTATGATTCATCTGATGAGCGACTTTCCTCAGAACAATATTTAAGTTGTGCAGCTTGTCATAATGAAGGTGCGCAGGATGGACGTGTATGGGATTTGACCCATTTGGGTGAGGGGCTACGCAATACCATAACGCTAAAAGGAACGGGAGAAGGACATGGTTTATTACATTGGTCAGCCAATTTTGATGAAGTACAGGATTTTGAAATAGCGATTCGTGCTCTTGCAGGTGGCACAGGTTTAATGAATGAGGCTGATTATAATAATAAAGAAACGGTTCACCCCTTTGGCTTGAGCAAAAAGGGAAAAAGCGCTGATTTAGATGCTTTAGCTGCCTACGTTAAATCATTAACAACCTATGATGTCAGCCCAAATAAAAAAAATGGCACATT
Organism: Klebsiella pneumoniae; assembly: GCA_945860125.1. Lineage (GTDB taxonomy): Bacteria > Pseudomonadota > Gammaproteobacteria > Pseudomonadales > CAMAPQ01 > CAMAPQ01. Next base: position 41,412 of record CAMAPQ010000004.1, on the reverse strand, counting down.
TTCAACTGTAGCTGCTGAGGGGGCTTTATTATTCAAAACCTATCAATGTGATACGTGCCACAAAGGTGAGGCAATGACTAATAGCGAAGAACACAAAGTGTTTAATGTGGGCACATTATTACCCTCAAGCGGTTTTCGATTGAACAAAAAATTAACAGGGCTTGATGTGCCTACTTTGCACCAATTATGGAATAGTGCACCTTATCTACATAACGGCAGTGCAAGCAGTATTGAAGAAGCCATTGAAGCTCACCAAAACATTTTAAAACCTAAAGCCGGTGAGGTCAGTGCAATTGCTACTTTTTTAAAAGAAGTGGATTAGTTAGCTTAGATATGATGGTAAAAAGAGGTAGGCTACATTATTCAAAACCCCAAGATGCGTTGATATTGCTTAAACGCATCCCTTTGCGCATCCGCAATAAGCTGAATAAAGGGCTGGGTTTCGTTTTTGGCCGCCCAGGCATTCAATGCCTCGTAGTATTTGAGGCGACTTTCTACCGTGATAATACAAGGCAAATAACCTGCTTTCATCAACTCTAAATTCATCAATAAGCGTGAAGTGCGCCCATTGCCGTCGATAAAAGGATGAATTGCCACAAAATCGGCATGAACTTTTGCCGCTCTTTCAATGGGGTGCAATGTGTTAGCTTTTGCCTGATACCAATGAACCAAATCAGCCATTTTGTCTATCAATAACCCATAATCAGGCGGGGAATGACTAGCACCCGATATTTCAACGTTGACGGTTCTATAACGCCCAGCATATTGATCATCAATATTTTTTAAAATCAGCTGATGGATATTTCGAATTTGCCACTCTGAAAATGGCTCATTTTTTTGAATAATATCTTTAACGTAAAAAATCGCCTCTCGATGATTAATCGCCTCAAAGTGCTCTCGTAACGATTTACCACCAATCGTGATGCCGTTTTCCAAAATTACCTTGGTTTCAAGCAAGGTAAGCGTATTACCCTCGATGGCATTGGAATGGTAAGTCCAACGTAAAACCAAATCGTCTTGCAAACTTTTAACGACATGCGGATCTAAAGGACGTAAGTGATCAAGTTGCACTTTTAGTTGATCAATGTCTTTAAACATATTTAAATCCTGTTTAATAACGGTAATTTGGCTCAAAGTATAATCGTAATTTGGCTGGCTTCAATTTTTGTATGACGGTAGCGCGGTAAAAAAGCCGTTTTTCAGCAAAATCATATGATGAATAATTTGGGGGGAAGCATGATGGTAAAGAGGTACGCTACACATTAGGTATAGCTTTAGAAAAAAAGTTTTTCAATAATAGAGACTAACCTGTTCGCTCACTATCTAGCTGCAACTACAATTACTTTGGGTATATACGCACCCCCATTCAAAGGCTTACCTTTAATAAGAGACACCACATGATACAACCCATATTTATTATTTTTGCCATGATGATAGGTTTTGCCTTAGGCGCACTCGTCGCCTGGTTTATGCGCCAAACAACCGCGAACGACTATAAAAATGCACTTGAAAAAAATAACACACTACAACTTAAAATAGATCAAGCCTTAAACCGCATTGCAGAGCTTTGCCAAAGTTTAGGCTCGGCAGAATCAACCGTAAATGCACAAAAAGAGCAAATAACCGAGCATGTAAGAGAAAAAAATAATCTTGCCACACAAAAAGAGGGGCTTATTATTGAGCAACAACGCTTGAGTAATCGTGTAACGGAACTGGCCTCTCTCCTAGAAGCAGAACAAACACAATCCTACGAAAAATTACAGCTACTTAAAAATGCAGAAGAACAACTTTCCAATCGTTTTAAAACTTTAGCGAATGATATTTTAGAAGATAAAACCAAGCGTTTTACTGAACAAAACCAAACTAATCTTCATCAGTTACTCGAACCTTTAAAAGTGAAAATCACCGAATTCCAAGGAAAAGTACAAGAAGTTTATATGCAAGAAGGTAAAGATCGCTCAGCCTTGGCAGAACAAGTGAAACAACTTATGGCACTCAATAACCAGCTATCAGGTGATGCTCATAATCTCACGCGTGCGTTAAAGGGACAGGCAAAAGCACAAGGTAACTGGGGAGAGGTCATTTTAGAACGCGTGCTTGAAATGTCAGGCTTACGAAAAGGACACGAATATGACACACAAGAAAACCATACACGAGAAGATGGTTCGCGGGGGCAATTGGATGTTGTTTTACATTTACCGGAGGATAAACATCTCATTATTGATGCAAAAATGTCGCTTATTGCTTATGAAGATTATGTGAATAACGAGCAGGATAATGAGCGAGAAATAGCGATAAAACGGCATATTGAATCTGTTCGCGGGCATATCAAGGGGCTGTCTGATAAAAATTATCAGCTGCTTTATGGGCTTAAATCACTGGATTTTGTTTTAATGTTTATTCCCATTGAACCTGCTTTTATGCTCGCTATTTCGCACGATAGCCAACTATGGCAAGAAGCATGGAAAAAAAATGTATTGCTTGTTAGCCCTAGCACTTTGCTTTTTGTCGTGCGCACGATTGCTCACCTTTGGCGACAAGAACAGCTTAATCGTAATTCACAGGAAATCTCAAAGCGTGGTAGTGAGCTGTACGATAAATTCGTAGGCTTTGTCGCAGATCTAGATGATATCGGTAAGCATATTGAAAAAGCACAAAAAGCTTATGAAGGGGCTTACAGTAAAATAAAATCAGGGCGCGGGAATTTAATTGGTCAGGCACATAAACTTGTCGCGCTGGGCATTAAACCTTCTAAAACACTGCCAGCTTCAATGATAGAACTGGCAGAAGAAAATAATGAAGAACTAAGCGAGTAAAATGTCAAGTCAAACCAAAATCTGTATGCTTGCTTTTTAGCATAATACCGCACGCTAACAAGACAACCCTAAATAGGGCTCAATAAAAACTCACCTGCTTCATGGCCTGCAAATTTGATAGGGGCATAAGCTGGCACTTGATGAAAGTCCTTCCACTTTTTCTGCTTTATTTTAACCAGCACATTTTTGTAAATTTCATAACCTTCTATTGTTAAAGTATTTTCAGATAGCACGTCTAGAAATAATTGCGCAAAAACAGAATGATGACTACCCGTAAAATCATCATAAACAGGTGCAATACCGCCAGAGGTTAAAACGGTTCTTGACCTAACTTCTGCCAATACTTTTAACCAAGAAGCTTTAATAGCAGGATCATTACTAAACTGCGCGCGCGGAATACTGGTTACAGAGAGCGTCCCTGCGTAACAAGAATCAGCCACCACTAAAACATGCTTTGCCGGTAAGGTTTGGATCATATCTGAAAGTGCTTTATTTGCAACCCAACGATCTTTATTTTTTTCATCCGCATCAACTGGCAGCCAATAACCTTCGCCAGAATCATTATCAAGTTCTCCGTGCCCTGCATAATAAACAAGAAAATTATCATCTTCTTTTAAGTTTTTTCTGAAAAATTCAAGTTGTGACAATAAAGCCAAGTGCGTTGCATTGAGCATAACAACTGTTTTAAAACCATACTTTTCACGCAATACTTTCTCAATATCACGCGCATCATTGACGGCTGTTTTTAAGCCAGGAAAATGCTGATAATCGTTATTCCCTATAATAAGCGCATGAAACTGACCTAAATTTTCGTGCCCTAACGAACCAGCAATAAGCGGTTTATCTTCTTTTATTTCAAGCGCCTTTTCTGCTTTTAATAAAGAAAAAGATAAATTTACTTTTCTATTTTTAGCATCAACGACATCAATTTTTATTAAATTTTCTGTATTTTTTACTGGCACGTTCACCCAAAAAAGATGGTACTCATCCAAAGAAAGCGGCACCTCATTTATGGTTAATGAGGTAATGCCTGCGGGTGCATCTACTTTACCGATAATATCTGCCTGCATTATATCGTGGCTTACCGTAACAACGACTTTACCTCTCGTCGTAATTAAAGGCGGATCAATTAATTGAATACTGGGGAAATTAAAAGAAATGATATCTTTATTTTTAAGGGCTATTTCCTGGAAAACCTTACCCTCTTCCTCTTTTAAACCAAGTAAAAGACTTTGCGCGCTGGATGCTTGCTCACGGTTTTTATGCAGCGCTTGTTCAAGTTGCTCAATGCGCTTATTTTTATGCTGCATAATTTTTTGATACTCACGTGAGAGACTTCTTATTTCTTGATCTTGCTCTTTTTGTATGCCTCTCATTTTTTGTTCAGCTATATCAGCATGCTTTAAGCGCACAATTTCTTCCTGTAGCTTTTCTTCTTCCTGCTTTTTTAAGGCTAAATCAACTCTTTTTTCTGCAATACGATCAGTTAAAATTTTGTTTTTATTTTGAAGCTGCCTTTTTTCATTTTGAAGCATCTCAACACGATGCCTCACTTGTTCGATCTGCGCTTCTTTAGCTTGAAAAACAGACTCAACGCTTGAGGAAAATACAACTTTATCGTGAGTCACCCCCAACCCTTTACGATACATTTCAAGGGCTAATTCTGGTTGTTTTTCAACACCCAAACCTTTTTCATACAATACGCCAAGATTAATCTGCGCTTTTTTAATATTTTTTTCAGCAGCAGCTTGATACCAAAAAACAGCTTTTTGATAATCAGGCACCCTACCTAACACACCCAAACCGCGCTCATACATTTCCCCCACATAATACTGCGCATCACCTTCACCTTTTTCAGCTAAAGGCAGCCACACTTTAAGGGCTGTTTGTAAATTAGCACGATCATAAGCCACATATTCTCCCCCGCGAATACGGCAATCGAGTGCACTGGTTTTCAAAGGGCGTCTTTGCGTTAAGTAATTAGCCTGTAACCCTAAGCGCCTCACTTGACCGGGCAATAAACAATCAACAATTAACCAATCTTCAGCATGATGAAGTTGTTCTGCAACAATTATTTTATCAGCAACCGCTAAAGTCTCTTTGTTTTTATACGAACAGGCTGTGAGCATAAGAAAAAACAGGATGATGACAATTATTTTTTGCTGCTTTAAAACTAATTTTTTCAAAACTGACTTTTTCAAAAAAAGCACCACCATAAAATATACCTAAAGAAGGGTTGTATGAAAAAAGGGGTGAAAGTGAGAAAAAGCGTACCCTTATTCTTAAAAGGATTCATCCCTTTAAATGGTTATTTTTAACTATTATTAATTACTTTTTTATTTTTTCTGCATGGAAATAACAAACAACCAACTTAAACCTATAACAGCAGAAAGTGCTGAACCCAATAAAATACCTAACTTCGCCTGCTCGATATATAAAGCATTGGTAAAAGCCAACTGGCCAATAAATAAAGACATCGTAAAACCAATACCCCCTAACCATGCTGCGCCTAATAAATGTAGATAACTTACACCCACAGGTAAACGCGCTAAGCCTAACTTAATCGCGGCAAAACTAAACAAACTAATGCCGCTAAATTTACCCAATACAAGCCCCAACGTAACGCCCAAGGTAACTTGATGAGAAAGCGCGCTACGCCATTCAATGACCGATAAATCAATACCAGCATTAGATAGCGCAAATAGCGGAATGATAAGAAAAGTGACCCAAGGGCTAAGATTATGCTCCATGCGCTGTAAAGGACTTTGCGCAGCATGAGAGATCTGCGCCATCGTCGCCGTAATTGCCGCAATTTGTTGGTTTGCTAAAGCACTATTTGGTGTGCTGATATTCTCCTCTTCAGTTAAAAGAGCGGCATTTAATTCAGTCATACGACGTTGAAAAAGACCAATACTATAGGTTGCTTTTGCTGGAATAGTCATAGCAAGCAAAATGCCGGCGATGGTTGCGTGTATGCCCGAAAGAAGCAACGCGTGCCATAAAAATAGCCCTATTAAAATATAAGGCAGAGGGTGACGAATGCCTGCACGATTAAATAAGACTAAAACTGTAAATAGAATTGTGGCAGTAAAAAAAGCAAAAAAATTAAGCTCTGCTGTATAAAATAAAGCAATTGCAAGCACGGCACCTAAATCATCGACAATGGCTAAAGCGGTCAGGAAAATAATAAGATTCTTTGGAATGCGCCATGATAGCAATACGAGAATTCCCACAGCAAAAGCAATATCAGTTGCCATGGGAATACCCCATCCCATCGCTGCTTCACCCTCAGGATTAAGCATTTTAAAAATAAAAGCAGGCACAATCATACCGCCCATTGCCGCAAAAATAGGCAAAGCGGCATCTCGCAAAGAAGTAAGCTCACCGACTAAAATTTCACGCTTAAGCTCTAATCCTACAAGCAAAAAAAATAGCGTCATTAATCCATCATTAATCCAATCATGCCAAGAAAGTTTAATGTGAAAATAATCTGCTACCGATATCGCTAGTGTTTGCCCCCAGAAATGATGCATTGCATCAAAACCAACAAGGCTTGCTAATATGAGAGAAAAAAGCGTGGTAGCAATAAGAATTATGCCGCCTGAGGTGGTGCGCTGCAAAAAACTTTCAAACGGCGAAAGAATACGCCTAAAAACTGGCTCTAAAGGGTAATGCGGTTTATCCATGTAACTCACTATGCAAGGTAAGGGAAGCGCCTAGCAAATAGGCTGCTATTTTTTCAGATTACTAGGACTTATTGTTAAGTAAGGCGGCCTGAATCACTCTTAATCTTTTTTGAACGGCTTGCGCCAAGGAATCAGGGTGGAACTTTGAGATAAAATCATTGCAGCCTACTTTTGCAACCATAGCATAGTTAAAACTACCACTTAAAGAAGTATGCATCACAATATATAAAGACTTTAAACGAGGATCTTCGCGGCACTCGTGCGTTAAACGATAGCCATCCATAACAGGCATTTCTGCATCAGTAATCATCAGAGCATAATACTCACTCACATTCACACCAGAATCAGCCAATGCTTGTAATTTCTTAAAAGCTCTAGAGCCATCGGTTTCCATTTCCACTATAAAACCCATAGCGGATAACACTGCTTTTGCTTGTTGCATCGCAACAATTGAATCATCCACCAACAATAATCGCTGGCTATGTGCTAATTTTTTTAGGCTATTATCAATAATATTTTCAGAAACTTCAGTAGAAAAAGTGCGGAACTTAATTAAAATTCTCTCAACATCAATGATCTCAATAATTTCATTTTCTAGCCTGGTAAATAGAGGTTAAATAATGATCTTTACCTGTTCCTTTAGGAGGTGGCATCACTTGAGACCAGTTCAAGTTTACAATGCGATCAACGCTTCTCACCATAAAAGCCTGAACTGACCTATTGTATTCTGTCACAATGATACTGCACTTTTCTCTGTTCTGAGTCTTACCAAAACCGATGGCTTCGCTTAAATCAATCACAGGAATCGTTCTGCCTCTGGCATAAACAACACCCACAATAGCAGGGTGAGAGTGAGGCAATATGGTCAGAGCAGGCAATCTTTGCACTTCTTGTACTTTAAAAACATTAATAGCAAAAGCTTGGGCACCCATTAAACGAAACATTAATAGCTCTAGCCGATTTTCACCAACTAGCTGAGTTCTTAAGTTAACGGTATCTAAAACGCCAGCCATTGTGCTGCCTTTTTTTTATTATTGTCCATACTACATACTAATAGATAAAGTGTAGACGAAAGATAAAAAAGTCCGCCGCACAAAATAAAATCTAACGGTTATTTAATATAATTACTTAAGCGATAAAACAGTAGAAAAAAATGCTTTTTCTACACGATCACAATACTCGATTAATTTAGGCTGATTTTGTACGTAAGCGCGCAATGGCGTAGGAAAAGGCGACTTTACGATACTCGCCATAGTGCCATAAACCAACCCATCTATTCGTGTTGGTTTATCGCCTATGAAATATTGCTTATCGCCTAAAAAATGCACAACGCTATCAATATCTTCTTTACCCATTTTATGAATTTCTTCTAAAGAATGGCGCCCTATTCCCTGCATATGAAGTTGCGTCTTCATATATTTTCTTACTTTCATTTCAGCAATGAGCCGCAGAGGAAGCGGCATTTTACCAAAAAAAATCTTTTTAACAATTTTCCAGCCATCAGGATTAACCCAACGATCATAAAGCAATATAAAACAAAAATGCTCTTCTAGCATTTTAGAGAAAGCATTAGCGACCGCTTTTTCAGCTAAAGATAAACCAGGATAGAAATCAATCGAAAATGTTTTTTCCAAATACTGAATAGCAAGCTCAGAGTCCGCTATTTTTTTGCCGTCATGGACAATATAAGGAATTTTACCTTTGGGTGATTTTCTAGGATTACTCACCGCAATGACTTCATAATCAATTTTTGCAAACAACAAGGCAAACTCTAATTTCACGCAAAAAGCGCTCACATTCGGCAAACCAAAAGCACGTTTAAATTGATACAATTTTACTTTAGAAGTATTCGCCATTAAAAAATCTCCCTTTATCTTTCAAATGAATAAACGTCCTGAAAATTTGAAAAGCAGCGCTAAGCACAAATAGGACAAGCAGGATCGCAAGAAAACGTCACAATACGAGTTTGCAGATTAAACACATCAATAAGCAATAATCTTCCTCGCAAAACCTCACCACAACCCACCAGTATTTTTAACACTTCTACCGCTTGAAAAGAACCAATCACCCCCACTAAGGGAGAAAACACACCACTTTCACTACAGGATAACTCAGCTTGCTCTGTAACGTCTGATGCAACGTCTGATGTAATGTTTGATGTAGCTTTAGCGATAAGAGAATGCGTTGGTTTTGGATATAAACACTCGTAACAAGGTGAATCACTCTGACGAAAATCATACGTGCTCACCTGCCCCTCAAAACGAATGGCAGCGCCAGACACTAATACTTTTTTATACTCAAAGCATAACTTATTCAATAAATATCTTGCTGTAAAATTATCAGTACAATCAACAACAATATCCACATCAAAGATAGATTTTTGCCCGTTTTCCATGGTGAGATGCATATCAATACTTTCAATCACACAGGTTGAATTTAAGCTCATCATTCGCGCTTTTAAAGCCTCTACTTTACGCAGCCCTACTTGAAGCTCCTCATACGCCACTTGGCGCTGAAGATTTGTAACGTCAATATTATCGCCATCCATTAGTCGAATAAAACCAACACCTGCTGAGGCTAAGTACATCGCAACAGGACAGCCTAGGCCGCCCGCGCCCACAATGAGCACGCGACCTTTCATAATTTTTTCTTGTCCTTCGATATCCACCGACGATAGAAAAATATGACGACTGTATCTTAATAAAGACGCATCAGAAAAAGAGGTATTAGATACAGAAGAAGCCGTACATTCACCCACGCCAAACCTCATCAAGCAATACCCAAGGTTACACGTTCATGCCCGCCAATATCATAATGAGTTGTAACCTCATGATACCCTGCCTCACTTAAAAGCTCACTCACACTTTCTGCCTGATCAAAGCCATGCTCAATCATTAAACAGCCCCCCGCACGCAGTCGCTTTTTTGCCTCTAGCACAATACAACGAATATCTTTTAAACCATCGATGCCAGACACCAAGGCCGCCCTTGGCTCAAAACGAATATCAGAGGATAAGTGCGGGTCTTTCTCGGCAATATAAGGGGGGTTTGAAATAATAAGATCAAACTTAGCGCTCATTGCGCTCAACCAGTCTGCACAGATAAAAAAAACATTATGAATATTATTGATGCGTGCATTTTCTTGCGCAACCTGTAAGGCCGCAAATGAATAATCTGTGGCATAAACCTCCGCTTGTTTTATGTCATTTGCAAGCGACAAGGCAATTGCGCCGGAACCGGTGCCTAAATCTAGAATTTTTGGTTTCTTTTTACCTTGTAAATAACCCAATGCCAGCTCAACAAGCAGTTCTGTTTCAGGGCGCGGAATTAACGTACTTTCTGTTACTTTAAAATCAAGCGTCCAAAATCCTTTTTTTCCAATCAAATAAGCTGCAGGATAACCACTTTTTCTTTTTTCAATAAGACTTAAAAAACTAACTTCTTCTGCTTCACTTAATAAAAAACTCGTGTGCGACATTAAAAATGCGCGGGATTGATTCAAGGTTGCACCCAGTAAAACTTCCGCTTCAAAACGAGGAAGCTCAAGATGCGATAATTGTTTTGTCGCTTTAGATAAAGCTTCATTTACGGTAAAGGGTTTCAAAAAAATGTCCTTGAATAAAACTCAAAAAAAAAGAATGACGATGGCATGATAAGACGCTAAAAAAATTTCAACCAAGCTTTAATATTTCTTAAGTCAGCAAAAGAGGATAAATCTTGTTTAATCATAGCGATATCTTGCTGTAAACCTTGAACACTCTCTTTTAAGCATTTAATGGGCTTTGAAGGAGAAGAGAGATAACTTAGCGGCACATTAAAATGTGCTCCAAACGAAAAACGCACATCATCTACTTCACAACGAAGCTCGTAAAACTGCTCAGTTAAAATTTTATTGTAATAAGCAAGGCGCTCCTCACTAAGTGTATTAATCATTGATTGATCAATCTGCTCTACTTCTAGCTGTAGCTCTAAAAGCACTAATAAATCTTTATTCGCATAAGCAACATTCACGCGCTGCATTAAAGCGGTTTTACGCGTTCGTTCAGTAATATCCTGCTCCCTATCAGGGTGCAACACACTTGCAAGTTTGCGATATACCTCACGAATAGATTTACTAATATTTTGCGCTTCTTCCTGCTCTTTTGCTTCTTGCGCTTTTACCTTCGCTGATTTTTTATGGGTACTTTTTTGTCTTGTTTTGTCCTGAAACTGCTCTTCTTCTATTCTTTTTTTTTCCATTATTTCGTCAATATGAGCTGCCATCGCTTCAGGCGAACTGAAATCACAATCATCACCCAAATCAATACCTAGAACATCCTCGATCCTTTCTTTAGCAAACTGCTTTTCTTCCTCATAAACCGTATCAAAATCAATGTCACTATATTTATTATAAATAACCTTTATCTCTTCACCCTGACCTTTCGCTATCAACTGTTCTGATAAAGTACAAATAAGACTGCTCATTTTTTCCTTATCATTCTTACTAAATGTTTTTGCAGGATAAGCTTCATCTAGCGCATGAATTAGTTTTTTCCTACATTCATCAAGGCTCTTCATTAGCGGGCTAACTTGACTGCTATATTTTTGCTGATACAGAGACATCGCCTCCTGCCATTTGGCTAACTGAAGGCGTTCTTGCTCAATTTTCTTCACCAACTGATTAAAAGTCTTTTGTGCTATTGATAAATTATCATCACCCGCGCAGACACTAACAGTGATTTTTGTCGCTGCTAAACTTTTCATGAAACCCTCTTAAAATAAGCACGAATAGACCAACTAACTATACTGACCCACTAACTATACTGACCAACTAATAAGCATCGTCCATTTCAGCCATCAAGCCTGCAACATGTTCGCTCATCAGTGCAGACACAAGCTCTTCTATATCGCCTTCGACAATATCGGACAAAGAATACAACGTAAGATTAATTCGATGGTCCGTCATCCTTCCTTGAGGGAAATTATAAGTGCGAATTCGCTCAGAACGATCTCCGGTTCCCACTAAACTTCGTCTTTTATCGCTTTGCTCTTTTTGTTGCTGATCCTGCTTCTGCATAAGTAATCTTGATTGCAATAAAGACATCGCTTTAGCACGATTTTTATGCTGCGAGCGCTCTTCTTGACACTCAACAACCAACCCTGAGGGAAGATGTGTAATACGAATAGCAGAATCGGTTTTATTCACATGCTGACCACCCGCACCTGAAGCACGATAAGTGTCAATTTTTAAATCTGCTTTATTAATCTCTACGCCTTCCAGCTCATCTAATTCAGGTAAAATAGCCACCGTGCAAGCTGAAGTATGTACTCTCCCTTGTGCTTCCGTTGCTGGTACACGCTGTACACGATGCACGCCAGACTCAAACTTTAATTTTGAATAAACTTTATCGCCAGAAACACGGCAAATAATTTCCTTGTAACCCCCATGCTCTCCTTCGTTTTCATTAATCACTTCCACTCGCCAGTTTTTTTTCTCCGCATAACGAGAATACATTCTGAATAAATCGCCTGCAAAAATAGCTGCCTCATCTCCACCGGTACCTGCTCGCACCTCAAGAAAAATATTTTTTGCATCGTTAGCATCTTGAGGTAAAAGCATAAGAATAAGATTTTTGTCTAACTGCTCAATTTTCTGAGTTAAAGGCGCAAATTCTTCTTTTGCCATTTCTTTTACTTCAGGATCGGTATCAGACATCATTTCTCTAATCGCAATAAGATCATTTTCTGCTTTTTTATACTGATTAAACTCGCCAATTAAAGGCTCGAGCTCAGAATATTCTTTAGAGTAATCACGGAATTTATTCTGATCATTAATAATTTCTGGTGTCGCAAGATAAGCAGATAACTCTTCATATCTTTCTGATACTTTTTCCAATTTAGCCCTAAAAGACTCTTTCATGAATTACAGCTCCGCAAAATACTTCAAATAGAAATTTCATTTCTGTGTTAATCGGGCAAATTAAATAATGTTCTCGCCCACTCAAGTAAATCCTGTCTTTTTTCTTTACCTGCTTCTCGCAAGGCAAGCGTGGGAGAATGCATTAGCCTATCAACCAACAAGTGGCACATTCTCGTCAAAACCTCTTTGCTATCCTCACCCTTATTTAAACGGCGCAAACCTTCTTCAATCACTTTTTGACTAATCATTTCTGCACTTTCACGATACTGACTAATTAAAAAGCTGGCAGATACCACATTTAAGCTTTCCATCAGCTGGGCGGCTCTCACCTCGACAATTTTACCAGCCTCTTTAGCCGCTTCTTGCCTGAGGCGCTTATTTTCTTCTACAACGTGATTTAAGTCATCAATACTATAAAGATAGACATCTTCTAAGTCGCCGACTTCTGGCTGAATATCTCTGGGCACAGCAAGATCAATCATGAATAAAGGTCGATGCTTTCTCTTTTTAAGCGCTTGCTTGACCATATTTTTATCGATCAGCGGGGCGGTACTTGCCGTTGACGTAGCAACGACATCTGCCTCTTCTAAAGCCTGAGCAATCTGCCCTAAAGCAATCGGCTCTGCCTTATAACGATGAGCCAATTTTTCTGCGCGCGAAAAGGTACGATTTGCAATCAAAATACGCCCAACTTCTAAAGCAGAAAAATGCTGTAGCAACAGCTCCGCCGTTTCACCAGCACCGATGAGCAAAATGTTTTTATGTTTTAAATTAAATAATTGCTTCGCTAAATTAACAGCTACAAAGGCAACAGAAACAGGGTTTGTACCAATCTGGGTTCTCGTTCTGACCTCTTTTGCCACAGCAAAAGTTTGCTGAAAAAGCTTCTGCAAAATAACGCCTAAGGTTTTAGCTTCACCGGCAAGATGATAGGCTGATTTTAACTGCCCTAAAATCTGAGGCTCACCTAATACCAAAGAATCTAATCCACATGCCACCTTGAAAAGGTGTGCTACAGCTTGCTCATTCCACAACTCGTAGAGATTCGCACCAACACTCAGCGCAACTTCCGGCTTCAGCTGTTGAAGCCAGTTAATAACGGTGGCACTCACTTCTTGCGCTGTAACGCCTATGATCTCTGTGCGATTACACGTTGATAAAATAAGCACTTCATCGAGCACTGTTTTATCACGACAATCGTTCAGCAAAGCAAATAGCGCTTCAGCATTAAATGCAAACTGCTCGCGCTCAGCAATCGAAGCCGTGCGAAAATTAACACCCAACAACAAAATCGCCATTATTTTTAACTATTTCCCAGCTCATTTCAATTTTTACCACACTTATTCTACACAGGACAAAAAATAAAATCTCACCCTACTTTATTTCATTGACTATACAACCTAAACTTGACAACAATCGCCTGTTACGATGCGAATCACACGATCAAAGTTTAGTCGCTTTTTCTGTCTGCTATTTGAAACTTGATACCGAATTGAAACTTGATACTGAAAAATAAAGAGATCAACCTTAATGAAATTTGATGTCGTTCTAGCTCAGAAAACCCGCTTTTTTTTGGTAGGATCTATCGCGTTACTTTCTCAAGCCTGCTCCACTTTACCAAGTAAAAATAATACTGAGCAAGAATTAGAAATAACAGCAGCAAAAATAGAAAAAAAAGCGGCGCCCTCTAAATCGATTGAAATAGAAACGCTGTTTGACATTATGGTTGCAGAAATTGCCGCCAAAGAAAAAAGATATGATATTACGCTCGGCAATTATTTGCGTCAGGCACATTATACTCAAGATCCAGGTGTTGCTGCCCGCACGACACAAATTGCACGCTATCTTAGAGCACACCAAGCAACCATGGATTCTGTGAATTTATGGTTACAGCTTGAACCTAATAATGCTGAAGCGCTCCAAGTGGCAGCCACAGAATATTTACATGCCAATGAATTTGATAAAAGCATTGAATATATTGATCGTCTGCTAAAGCAAAATGAAAACGCTAACTTTGAGTATTTACTTCAGCAATCAGAACGTATTCCTAACGCTAAAAGAAAAGACCTGATTGGTGCATTATCTAAACTAACCGTGAAACATCCGCAAAATCCTAATGTCTGGTTTACCAAGGCATTAGCTGAAGAAATGAACGGAGACTTTGATTCAGCGCTCACAAGCAGCTCTAAAGCGATTGACCTAGACAACAGCTTCTTGCCTGGAATTTTATTCAAAGCAGAATTGCTCTCTCGCACACAACGCCCCAATGAAGCCACTAAAATACTTAAAGGCGCCGTAAAACAATTCCCCACCAATAAGCGCTTACGTCTTATCTATGCCGATTCACTGCTCAAATCAAACGATACAGATAAAGCGCTTGATCAGTTTGAATGGCTTCGCGAAAATCATCCAGCGGATCACGATACCACTTTAGCTTCTGCTCTTATCCTGTGGGATAACGGCCAAAGTGAAACAGCCAAAAAATATCTTTTGTCAATTAACAATCAAGCTGAATATGCTGATGAAATTAATTCAAATCTTGCTGAGATTTATAAAAGTGAAAAGAATAACGAAAAAACAATTTACCATTTAACAAAAGTATCGATTGGCCCTTTTTATCCCATTGCGCAAACGCAACTAGCCCTACTTTACTCGGATAACAATCAAACTGATCTTGCTTTATCAGCCCTTAAAAAAGCAAAAGCAAACTATCCTCAAGGCGCTATTCAATTTTACTCAACGGAAAGTGAAGTACTGACACGCGCCGGCAAAACCAATGAGGCATTAAAAATACTAGAAGATGCCCTAAAGCAGCATCCTAACCACCCACAATTATTATATAGCCATGCCATGGTTGCAGATCGTATGAATAGGCTTGATATTTTAGAGAAAGACCTACGCACAATTCTTAAGCAAAACCCTGATAATACACTTGCACTTAATGCGCTTGGTTATAGCTTATCGGAAAAAACCAATCGATATGCAGAGGCGCTTGAGCTCGTTCAAAAAGCAAGCAGCATTGAACCAAATGATCCTGCAATTATGGATAGCTTGGGATGGATTTATTACAAAATGGGCAACTTGCCGAAAAGCCTTTTTTACTTAAAAAAAGCGCACGACGCTCTACATGATCATGAAATAGCCGCGCATTATGGTGAACTATTATGGACAAGTGGCCAACATGAAGAGGCGCGCAAAGTCTGGCAGGCTGCTTATAAGCGTTTCCCCAAAAGCGAGCCCTTGATGAAAACAATGAAAAGGTTTTTAGTTGAACCACTTAAACCGTAAAAATATTTACTGTAAAGCGCAGAGGGTAAAAAAAAATCTGGCCCGATCCTTCTGCTTTCGACTGTGCCTATTATTCTTTTTTCAGCTCTGCCTGACAATCCAAGGATGTCAAACAACGCCTGTTTATCGTGATCAGCTAGAGAATGATGTACTTCTAAAAAAACTAATCGCTGACTCACAAGAAATTCAAACGTGGTCTTTTCGCGGCAAAATGGGCATTAAAACAGAAGATACTGCCCAGAGCGTACAACTACTATGGAAACAAAACGGCCGTGATTTTGAAATTATTCTTACCGCCCCTCTCGGTGCAGGTAGCGCTAAAATAGAGGGAAGCGATGCTTTTTTAGTGATGTATGAAGGAAAAAAAACACACTACGCCGAAACGCCCGAAGCTTTATTTTCCAAACTATTTGGCTGGGAAGTACCCATTTCTAATATTTTCTGGTGGATTAAAGGAAGCCCCACCCCTAATTTTCCTACTGAAGATATTATTTGGAATGAAAAAGGGCAACTCGAAAAATTCTCTCAGCAAGAATGGCATATTGAACTTAGCAACTACAAGCAACTACCCACCCAGCAGAAGCTTAATTCACAAACTTTTAATTCACAAAAACAGTTTCCACATAAAATAATTGTTGAGCAAGCAGATAAAAAACTCACTTTGATTGTTCAAGACTGGCAAGTTGATTAACGCATGAATATTAACCATACCGCTGAACCTTTAGCAGCACTCATGCGCCCTATCACGCTACAGGATTATGTCGGCCAAGCGCACCTACTAGGTGAAAATGCACCTCTGCATGCCATGATTAAGCAAAAAACACTGCACTCCATGATTCTTTGGGGGCCGCCCGGCTCAGGAAAAACAACGCTCGCAAAAATCTTAAGTAATCACTGCCAAGGCGAGTTTCATGCTTTATCCGCAGTGTTAGCAGGCGTAAAAGAGATCCGTCTGTTAGTTGATCATGCAAAAAAAGAACGATTGCTTGGCAAACGCACCATTTTATTTATTGATGAAATTCATCGCTTTAACAAAGCACAACAAGACGTTTTACTGCCCTTCATAGAAGAGGGTTTGTTCACCTTAATTGGCGCAACAACAGAAAACCCCTCCTTTGAATTAAACCAAGCACTACTTTCGCGTGTGCGGGTATTTGTCCTTAAAGCGCTTGATCATGCGGCGCTAAAAGCAATTATTCTGCGCACAATCGACACCATAGAACTAAAAGCTGAAAAACAAGAAACGATAAGCATGACCGATGAAACAATGGATCGCTTAATTGAATTGGCTGACGGTGACGCAAGACGCGCGCTAAGTTTATTTGAGCTTGCCTACTCGCTCGTAAAAGCGGCACAAATAACCAACACAAAAAAACAGATACAAACCATTATTATTTCGTTAGAAATTCTGCGTCATGCCTCAGGCGTCCGTCTCGCGCGCTTTGATAAGCAAGGCGATCAGTTTTACGGGTTAATCTCAGCGTTACATAAAGCGGTGCGTGGTTCCTCCCCTGATGCAGCACTTTATTGGTACGCACGTATGCTCGAAGGCGGCTGTGATCCTCTGTATATTGCGCGCCGTGTGGTGCGTATGGCCAGCGAAGATATTGGCAATGCCGATCCTCGCGCACTTGCAATAGCGCTCAATGCATGGGAAGCACAACAACGACTCGGCAGCCCAGAAGGCGAGCTTTGTCTTGCCCAGGCTATTGTATTTTTAGCTTGTGCGGCCAAAAGTAATGCCGTTTATGTTGCCTTTAAACAAGCCAGAAATCTTGCCCAACAAACGCCCTCTCTAAATGTTCCTGCTCATCTTCTTAATGCACCCTCCCAACTAATGAAAGAACTAGGCTATGGCAAAGAATATCGTTATGCGCACGATGAACCCGAAGGCTATGCGGCAGGTGAAAATTACTTCCCCCCGGAACTTAAAAACACACAATTCTATACGCCTGTTTCACGCGGGCTTGAAATCAGAATCAAAGAAAAGTTAGACAGCCTTAAAAAACTTGATGAAGTAAGCACATGGCAAAGATATTAAAAACCATTAGCATGCTCTCCCCGGCCAAACTTAACTTATTCCTTCATATTGTTGGACGTCATCCTACAACCGGATACCATCATTTAGAGACGCTCTTTCAGCTTGTAAATTTATGCGATGAAATGACTTTTAGCACAACAGCAGAACCAACTCTTTCCATCGAAGGGATGCAAGACGTCCCCTTTGAACAAAATTTAATTTTTCAAGCTGCTAAGATGCTCTTCGAAAAATTTAAAGTGCAAACAGGCGTCCACATTAAAATAATCAAACGAATTCCAATGGGGGGTGGCTTAGGGGGGGGCTCATCAAATGCAGCGACAACATTGCTTGCCCTTAACTATTTATGGGCACTGAACCAATCTATTGCTACGCTCGCTGAAATAGGCTTATCCCTTGGTGCAGACGTACCTGTTTTTATACAAGGACGTACTGCGTGGGCAAAAGGTGTCGGCGAACTTATAGAGCCAGTTGATCTACCAAAAAGTAACTTTATTATTATTTTCCCTCGCATTGCTGTTTCTACTAAATTGATTTTTGAACACCCTCATTTGAAGCGTGATACGTTACCCATCCCTTTAGATATCACACAACTTCAACAAACAAGAAATGACTGCGAACCAATCGCCACTAATCTTTTTCCAGAAATTCAAGAGGTACTAGCGTTTCTTCAAGCATTTGGAAGTGCGCGATTAACAGGAACAGGCTCTTGCTGTTTTTTATCTGTTGAAACCCTTGAAAAGGGTGAAAAAATATTGCAGTATATGCCCCACCGTTGGATAGGCTTTCTAGTTGAAAGTATCCCTGTATCGCCTTCAGTTATAACGTTACAAGCGCTACAACAAAATAAGCCTTAAATTGGCTGACGTTATAGAAAAGCTTTGCTACTTTATAACTTGTGTATCACTAGAAACATGGGCGTAACTAAAATTAGGCTCTAGCTAAAGTAAGGCTAGTGCAACAAAAGCGCACAGCGCTAATTTTTTCTTTTACTGGGTCGTCGCCAAGCGGTAAGGCAGCGGGTTTTGATCCCGCCATGCGAAGGTTCGATTCCTTCCGACCCAGCCAATTTTAATGGCAAGCGAAAAATGAAAAGCGAAGAAAACTTACCGCTTTTCACTTGCATAATCATTATTTCCTATATTATTTCATTTCAAAATCAATGACGCCTCTTTAAAAGCGTTTTTCTTAACTGTCTGCGAGGTTCTCGTGTCAAAACTTGTCCTATTTTCTGGTAATGCAAATCGAAAACTAGCCGAAAGAGTGGCGCATCATCTCAATATTCCACTTGGAAATGCTGATGTTTCACGCTTTAGTGATGGCGAAATCTCTGTGGAAATTTTTGAAAATGTCCGAGGTAACGATGTTTTTATTCTTCAACCTACATGCATGCCAACCAATGATAACCTCATGGAACTTGCTGTAATGGGTGATGCGCTCAAACGTGCGTCAGCCGGTAGAATTACAGCCGTCATTCCTTATTTTGGCTATGCAAGACAGGATCGACGAGTACGTTCAGCGCGCGTCCCCATTTCAGCGCGTGTTGTTGCTGATCTTATTACGGCCGTTGGCATTGATCGCGTGCTGACGGTTGATTTACATGCGGACCAAGTCCAGGGCTTTTTTAATATTCCTGTTGATAACGTCTATGCAACGCCTATATTTCTTCAGGATATTGATCGCAAGAAATTCAGTAATCCTGTTATTGTGTCGCCCGATGTGGGCGGTGTTGTTCGTGCGCGAGCAGTTGCAAAGCAACTTAATGATCTCGATCTAGCCATCATTGATAAACGTCGCCCTAAAGCTAACGAAAGCCAAGTCATGCACATTATTGGAGAGGTTGATGGCAAGAGTTGCATTTTGGTCGATGATATTGTCGATACAGCAGGCACGCTGTGTAAAGCTGCCGAAGCTTTAAAAAAGCAAGGTGCAACACAAGTGGTTGCTTATTGTACGCATGCCGTACTTTCTGGCGATGCGCCCAAGCGCATTAAAGAGTCTATGCTGGATGAAATTGTCGTATCCGATAGCATCCCCCTCTCGGAAAGTGCGCTTGCCTGTGATAAAATCCGCCAGCTTTCACTTGCCGTAATGCTAGCTGAGGCGGTCCGTCGAATTAATAATGAAGAATCATTGAGCGCTATGTTTGATCGCCCACTTGATATTTTTTAAGCGTTTGACGGTCTCATTAATTCTGAATAACGACATAAACTGGTCGTGGTATGTGTCGTTTAAAAATGTTTTCTAGGAGATGGGTATGTCTAAAGAATTTTCGCTAAATGTAACAAGTCGAGGCAATTTTGGGAGAGGTCCGAGCCGCCGCCTACGTCGCCTTGAAGGTTTGTTACCTGGCATTATCTATGGCGGTGCAGAAGCGCCTCAGCCAATTATTATCACATTAAAAGAGCTAGTGAAAAACCTTGAAATTGAGGCTTTTTATTCACATATTCTTACTCTTAATGTTGACGGCAAACCCAATAAAGTAATTATTAAAGCATTACAAAGACATCCGGCAACCAGTATTCCTTTACATGCGGACTTTCAAAGAATAGATAGCACTCATATTATTAATATGCGCGTTCCTTTGCACTTTATTAATGAAGATAAGTGTGTTGGCGTTAAAACAAAAGGCGGCGTAATTAACCATCTTGCAAAAGAAGTTGAAGTTGCGTGTTTACCACAAAATTTACCAGAGTTTATTGAAGTAGATTTGGAAAATATTACTGTTGGCCAAAGCATTCATTTATCTGAACTAAAACTATCAGCAGGTATTGAAATTCCTGCCCTTGCTCAAGGCGAGGATCATAACATGGCTGTGGTAACCGTTACCATGCCACGCGGTACAACAGAAGAAGCGGCTCCTGCTACAGAAGCTAAAAAATAGTAAGTTTTTTTAAGCCTTAAAGCAGTGTCATCTGTATAAACGGGCAACCTCTACTGGTTGCCCGTTTTGCTTTTTATAACAAAGTACTTTGTAAGTTTGGTATATACCCAAAGTAATTGGAATCACGGCGAGGCGGTAAGGGAGAGAACCCCATGAGCATAGATAGACTATGTGATTGGGGTGAACGAGAGCTGCCAACAATGCCGTGTTTTCAAGTACGAAGGGTATATTTTTGCGGATTGTTAGCGGAGTTATCCCCTTGGATCATGACAAAATCAGTTTAATTATTGGCCTTGGCAATCCAGGATCAGAATATGAAAAAACTCGCCATAATGCCGGCAAGTGGTTTATTGATCGGCTCTGTGAGTTATATAAAACATCACTATCCTTTGAAAAAAAATTCCATGGCTTTACCGGGTCAATGACGGAAGCAGGCAAAAAAATACAGCTTCTATTTCCAACTACTTTTATGAATAAAAGCGGTTTATCCATTGCGATGATGTGTCAATTTTACCAAATACCTCATACCAGTATTTTAGTCATACATGATGAGCTGGATATTCCAGCAGGACATATCAGATTAAAAATAGGCGGCGGTAATGGAGGACATAACGGCTTAAAAAGCACGACAGAAAGTCTCGGAAACCAACCTCAATTTATACGCCTAAGAATTGGAATCGGGCATCCGGGTGATCGATCAAAAGTATCAGATTATGTTTTAAGCAAACCAGGAGAAAAAGATAAAATACTAATTGATCAAAGTATTGAGCGTGGCGCATTACAAATTAAAGATATTATTATGGGTAATTTAAACGATGTAATGGATAGATTACATCGAGAAAACCCCTCACTTTAAAACTCATTTTTGGAGGCTTTATGGCTATTCGTTGTGGTATCGTGGGGCTTCCCAATGTTGGAAAATCCACTCTTTTTAATGCACTTACTAAAGCTGGTATTGAAGCGGCTAATTTTCCTTTTTGTACTATAGAACCAAATATTGGCATTGTGCCTGTGCCTGATATACGCCTTGACCATATTGCTGCTATTGTTAAACCAGAAAAAGTCATTCCTACTGCGACAGAGTTTGTCGACATTGCAGGCTTAGTTGCAGGCGCGTCCAAAGGAGAGGGCTTAGGCAATCAATTTCTCGCTAATATTCGAGAAACAGATGCAATTGCACATGTTGTTCGCTGCTTCAATGATGAAAATATTATTCATGTAAATAATAAAGTAAGCCCAGCGAGTGATATAGAAACCATTAACATTGAACTTGCTTTGGCAGATTTACAAACAATCGAAAAAGCACTTTTAAAAATAAATAAAAATGCTAAATCAGGCGATAAGCAAAACTTACTACTTAAACAAGTGCTTGAAAAAATAGTGCCGTTTTTAAATGAAGGTCAAGCTATTCGCATACTCAACTTATCTGAAGAAGAAAAGTTAGCGGTTAAACCCCTTCAGCTACTAACATCAAAGCCCATTCTTTATGTTGCTAACGTGATGGAAGATGGTTTTTCAAATAATCCGCTATTAGATGAAGTTGCAAACATCGCGAAAAAAGAAGGCGCTCAAGTTATTTCAATTTGCGCAAAAATTGAAGATGAAATTACTCAGCTCGATGAAGAAGATAAAGCCTCTTTTTTAAGCGATCTTGGCATGGAAGAACCAGGACTTAATCGCTTAATTCGAGCTGCCTACGAAACACTGGGCTTGCAAACCTACTTTACAGCAGGCGTTAAAGAGGTGCGCGCTTGGACGGTCACCATCGGTGCAACCGCGCCAGAAGCTGCTGCCGTTATACACACAGACTTTCAAAAAGGCTTTATCCGCGCAGAAATTATTGCTTATGATGAGTTCATTCGCTGTAAAGGCGAACAAGGTGCCAAGGATGCGGGAAAATGGAGGCTGGAAGGCAAAGAGTATATCGTGAAAAATGGCGATATTATCCACTTCAGATTTAACGTTTAGCCTGTCAAATGTTTAACTTTATTCAAGCTCTGTGTCTATAGGTGCTCTATAAAAAAAAAACAAGCACCTAAAAGCCGTTAAAAACTTTGTAATAATTCACGTGCTGGCTGACGTAAAACACGTTCAATCACAAAAATCACAATTAAACATGCCGCCATAATAAGTCCAGAAAAAATTAATATTGGCTCGATAAATAGTGGTGACCAAGCTGCGTCAAAAAATGCAAAGGAGACAGCATAGCTCATTATAAAACTAATCAAAGTACCAAAAGTAGCCGCTAAAATGCTTATTAATAAAAATTCCGTTAAATAAATAAGACGAATAAAGTTAAAGCTTGATCCTAAAACTTTAAGTAAGTTAACGTCTTTTTTTCGCTCCAACATTTGGTGGTTGGCAATTGAAAATAAAATAATAAGACCGACAACCAAGCAAAAAATTGACATGATTCTCAGTGCTAAACTCATCTGATTGATAATGCCTGTTACCCTTTCAGTAACGCGCGAGATATCAATTATCGAAACATTGGGAAATTTTTCCACAATCGCTTTTTGTAATTGTGCTTTTTCAAATAGATTGATAGTGCCAAGCGAGATAAGAAATGTCTTAGGTGCATCATTCAACGGACCATTTTCAAACTGAATAAAAAAATTAGGTTGAAAGCTTGTCCAGCGAACTTTTCGTAAATTGACGACACGCCCTTTCACACTCACGCCTGAAATATCAAAATCGAGCGTATCACCTATTTTAAGCTTTAAACGCGCCGCAAAATTTTTTTCAAGTGATATTTGTGGTAATGCCTCAGAGGCGGTTTTTTTGAACGGCATACCTAAAATAATTTTTTCCGAAGGCGTCATTATATCGCGATAAGTCAGGTTAAAGCCGCGGTTACGAAAGCGATTTTCATTTTCTTCTTCGCGTGTATTAGCCTCAGCATAACCGCTTATTTTTTCAAAAGCCTGATTATTAACGCTATTTAACCTAGCCCGAATCATCGGCGAATTATTCATGATATTGATATTTTTTTCTTTTAAAAAACGCATAACCGATTCATTTTGCTCTTCTTGCACATCAAATAAAAAAAGTGAAGGTTGTTCAACGCCGGCAGGGTTTTTTATTTCAGTTAATAAACCAGATTCAATAAGAGGTATTAAATTTGAAAGTAACACACCTAAACCAAGTGTTATAAACGCTGAAATTGATGCCATTTTTGATCGTGATAAATTTCGTATAGCAAAGCGTAAAGTAATATTTTTAAAATTTGTTTTTGAGATTAAAAATAGAAAACCGCGACCGAGTAAAAAGAGTATTAAAAGCGCACTGATGAATAAAATAAAAAATAAAGAGCCTACTTTATATGATTTTGCAAGCCACATGCTTAAGCCCCAATAAGCTAAAAAAGCAGGCATATAAGCAAAAATTATTTTAAAACTCAATTGAAAAGGGTTTTGTTCTGTGGGCACCAAAAGTTCTTTAGGACGAATTGAAAAGATACGAATGAGTAATGGTGACAGCGTTAAGACTTGACTGGTTATGGCGAACAAAAGTATTAATATCGCCGTTTTTAAGTGTAACTGTACATTAATATCGATATGTACAAGTTCGCGCAACGGGTTTTGTAGAAGGGGTAAAAGTAAACTTGAAAGTAACAGGGTTGGTAACAGTGCAAGTGCGCTTAAGATTAAAATATGTGTAATGTACAACTTAAAAATACGTAACGGTGCAAGCCCCAATATTTTTAAAATAGCCATATCACGATAACGTTTGATTAAAAAACTTCTAAATAAAAATATCTGTCCCCCAGACATAAGAAATAAAGCCACAAGTGCAGCAAGCCCTAGATAGTCTGACAAATAGCCCAGTAGTCGCCCAACTTGTTCACTTGCATTTTCACTTGTGGTAATGCGAATGCCAGGATCTTCTAATTCACGATTTAAATTTTCGACTAAATCTTTTATGGCAATATTTTCAGGTAGTTTAAATAAGCGAGAGTATTGTCCCGTACTGCCAACCGTCATCAAGCCTGATTTTTCAAAATAAGAACGTGCAACATAGACGGGTGGCGCAAAGTTAAAGCCGGCACCGGCGCCTGATGCATCTTTTTCAATAAGATCTACAATTTCAAATTTTTCTGAGCCTAATACAACGCTCTCACCCACCTTTAAATTAAGCTGTAATAACAGCTCTGGATAAACCCATAATGAAGGCTTTTGAAACAAATTTTTTGGGGTGCGTGACTCAATTAAACCCTGATTTTTAAGCAGTAAATTGCCATAGAAGGGATAGTTTTCTTCAATTGCTTTTAATTCAACAAGACGACTACTGGTAGGGCTGGCAACCATCGTAAAGCTTTCAAAAACTTTAGATTCTTCGTATGACAAAGGAAGTCTTTTATATAGTTTTTCTTCTTCTTTTGGCGTTAAAAGCCGGCGCGCTTCAACACTCAAATCGGCAGCGAGTAACCCCTTGGCTTTTTGTTGTAATGTATGTTCAATGGCGTGTTTTAAAGAGTCAATAGCAACCAAACCTGAAAGGCCAATCGCTAAATTAAAAATAAAAAACAAACTGAATCTGCGGCTATTATAAATTTCACGCCAAGCTAATTTAAAGATCATCATTTTATTTTCTCACCCTTTAATTAACTTATTAAGTGCTTGCTTGTAGGTGAACTTGTCGTTCACAGCGTTTGGCTAATAACTCATTGTGAGTGACTAAAATCAAGGTTGTTTTTTCTTGTGCAACTAAACTAAAAAGAAGATCCATCACTTGATCACCTGTTTTATTATCTAAGCTGCCGCTAGGTTCATCTGCAAGTAAAATACGAGGTTTAATCACAAAGGCACGTGCAATGGCGACGCGCTGATTTTCACCGCCACTCATTTGAGGGGGAAAATGTTGCAGTCTGTGTCCAAGCCCTACTTTTTTTAAAGCTTCGGCCGCTTTTTCTACTATTGTTTTTTGATCTAAAATTGTTTTTTGATCTAAAATTTCGAGCGGTAACATCACATTTTCAAGCGCAGTAAGATGTGAAAATAAATGAAACTGCTGAAAAATAATACCAATATTGGCACCGCGAAAAGCGGTCAATTTTTTTTCATCCATTTGGTTTAAGTGTTGATTATCGATAATAACATCCCCAGAATCTGGTTGATCTAGGCCTGCTAATAAAGATAAAAGCGTTGATTTTCCACTGCCGGAGGGTCCTAACAATGCTAAAGTTTCGCCTGTTTTAAGCGCGAGCTGAAAATTATGTAGTACTTGAATGAGTTGATCGCCTTGTTGAAAGGTCTTACTTACATTTATCATTTTAAGCATTTTTCTAGTCCTTAGTTAGGTTCGGCGTTGCATCTATTTAGTCCTACTTAATTTAGTCAATCCTATCTAATTGCTGCTGAAAAAAAGAAAAGAGAAAATCAGCAAGCTTTTGATGTCCTTTTTCATTGGGATGTATTCCATCAGGCTGATTAAGTTCAGCGTGCCCTGCAACCCCTTCGAGCAAAAAAGGTAGCAGGGGAATATCTTCTTCTTTTGCAATTTCTTGAAACGTCGCCTCAAATTTTGAGGTATAACTTGCGCCATAATTAGGTGGTAGTTTCATGCCTGCCAACCATACTTTAATATTCGCTTTTTTTGCGATTTGAATAGCATCTTTTAGGTTTTGCTTGGTTGTTTCAATGGCAATACCACGAAGTCCGTCATTTGCACCGAGTGCTATAAAAATAATATTTGGTTTGCTTTTCAAAAGCCACTTAAGACGTGATGGCGCACTTGCAGTTGTTGAACCACTGATGCCAGCATTAAAAATTTTAATTTTATAACCTTTATCCAATAGTTTTTTTTCAACCAAGGCAGGATAAGCTTTCTCTTTTTCAATGCCATAGCCTTCAGTGAGTGAGTCGCCTAAAGCAACAAGCTGAGTAACAGTTGCCGTCTCATTAAGGGCTAATACTTCTAAGCTATAAGTCGACATAACACAGAAAACAGTACAGAAAATAGTGATGATAAGAGATTGACGTCGTAAAAAAAGAATCAGTGAGCGCGCGCCGCTTGAAAGACTAAACAAATCCTATTCTCCTTTTGATTAAAGATGAAGTAATTATGACGTATCAATTTTAATTTATCTTACATTGTACAATGTAACGTTACATGATGTACTTTATGCTTTTGACAAGCCGATATTTTTAAGCCTTTTATGCTCAAATATGCTCAAATTGGGGAAATTGCTTATGGTAATAAATACGCTAACGCCAGAGTTGCTTCGTAAAATAGATGCTTATTGGCGTGCTTCAAATTATCTTTCCGTAGGTCAGATTTATCTTTGCGATAATCCATTATTAAAGCGCCCTCTCAAACTTTCAGATATTAAACGTTTATTGTTAGGCCATTGGGGAACAACACCCGGTCAGAATTTCATTTATGTTCATTTAAACCGCATTATCAAAGAATTTGATCTTAATATGCTTTATCTATGTGGGCCGGGACATGGCGGCCTAACGGTGGTTAGCCATACTTATCTTGAGGGGTCTTACAGCGAGATTTACCCTGAAATCAGCCAAGATGAAAGTGGTCTTCAGAAGCTTTTTCTTCAGTTTTCATTTCCTGGCGGCATTCCAAGCCATGCCTCGCCCGAGTGTCCCGGTTCTATTCATGAAGGGGGAGAACTAGGTTATTCATTAAGCCATGCCTTTGGTGCGGTATTTGATAATCCTGACCTTATTGTTGCTTGTGTTGTGGGTGATGGTGAAGCAGAAACCGGTTCGATTGCGACAGCGTGGCATGCCAATAAGTTTGTTGACCCCGTTCATGATGGGGTTGTTTTACCCATTTTGCATCTGAATGGTTATAAAATTGCTAACCCCACACTGCTTGCGCGTATTAGCCGTGAAGAGCTTGAACAGCTTTTTCGTGGGTATGGTTGGACGCCTTATTTTGTTGAAGGTCACAATCCTAATTTAATGCACGAAGCTATGGCGAGAACGCTGGATGTTGTCGTTGCACATATTAAAAAAATTCATCATGAAACAAGAGTGCAGGGGAATTTAGAACGTCCTCGTTGGCCAATGATTATTTTGCGTTCCCCTAAGGGTTGGACTGGGCCAAAAGAGGTTGACGGTCATCCCGTTGAAGATTGTTTTCATTCTCATCAAGTGCCGCTTGCGCAGTTTTCAAAAAATTCAGAGCACTTAACGCAATTAGAGGCTTGGTTGAAAAGTTATCAACCAGAAACATTGTTTGATTCACAAGGTCGTTTAAAGGCAGAGCTGGCTGAACTTGCGCCAAAAGGAAGCCGCCGGATGGGGGCCAATCCACACGCGAATGGCGGTGCTTTACTGCAAGATTTACGTTTGCCAGATTTTAAAAAGTATGCGGTTGAAGTTGCTCAACCTGGGCTACGTGGCATAGGTGATACACGCGTACTGGGGCCTTTTTTGCGCGATATTGTTAACCTCAACGCAACACAGCGAAATTTTCGTGTCTTTGGCCCAGATGAGACGATTTCAAATGGTTTGGCGGCTCTTTTTGAAGTTACGGCACGTCAATGGAACGCTACTATTTTACCCGGTGATGAATGTCTTGCCTCTAGTGGGCGTGTGGTAGAAATGCTCAGCGAGCATCAGTGCGAGGGATGGCTTGAGGGTTATTTACTAACAGGGCGCCACGGGTTATTTAATAGTTATGAGGCGTTTATTCATATAATTGATTCGATGTTTAATCAGCACGCTAAATGGTTAAAAGTGAGTGCGCAATTGCCTTGGCGGCATAAAATTGCTTCCTTAAATTATCTTTTGGCTTCACATGTTTGGCGGCAAGATCATAATGGTTTTACGCATCAAGACCCTGGTTTTATTGATCATGTTGTCAACAAAAAAGCGGAAGTTGTGAGAGTGTATCTTCCGCCTGATGCAAATTGTCTTTTGTCTGTGATGGATCATTGTTTGCGTAGTCGTCATTACGTGAATGTTGTCATTGCAGGAAAACACCCTGCCCCTCAGTGGTTAAGCATGGAGGAAGCCGCTCAACATTGCCTTAAAGGGATTAGTGCTTGGTCGTGGGCAAGTAACGATCAGCATGGCCTACCAGATCTTGTTATGGCGTGCTGTGGCGATGTACCTACCTTAGAAACACTGGCAGCCGTTTCAATCATACGCCAATATTTGCCTGCGCTTAAAATTAGAGTGGTCAATGTGGTGGATTTAATGAGGCTGCAATCAGCTTCTGATCACCCTCATGGATTATCTGATAATGATTTTGATGCTCTTTTTACGCGTGATAAACCCATCATTTTTGCTTTTCATGGTTATCCTGGTTTAATTCATCGGCTTACTTATAAGCGCATTAATCATCACAATATTCATGTTCATGGTTATAAAGAAGAAGGCACGATTACCACGCCCTTTGATATGACAGTGCTTAATGAGCTTGATCGTTTTCATCTGGTTATTAATGCAATTAATCGGCTGCCTCATCATGCACAGAAGACGATCAATTTAAAAATACAGCTGCAAAAAAAATTGGTTGAGCACAAAGCTTATATTGAACAGTATGGTGAAGATATGCCAGAAATTCTGCATTGGCAGTGGGGTGCACCTGCGGAATGACCACGTTAAATCGGGCAAATATTTTAGTTTTTAATCAGGGTTCTTCTTCGCTGAAATTTAGCTTATATCAAGCTGACTTGAATAAAATAGAAGTCATTTTTACAGGGAAGCTGGCGCAAGAGGCGGATAAAAAAAAATCATTTGCTGTGAAGGATGCAAAGGGGCAGCGCTTGCTTTTTAAGCACAAGGAGCCTTCAGATCAAAGGGAGACCATCCTATTTATCAAAATGATTTTAGTGGAACTTCACGTAGAGGCAATCGATATTATTGGGCATCGTATCGTACATAGTGGCTTCCAACTTAAACAGCATTGCCTGATTAATTCGGATGTTTTACAGCGTATTGAAATGGCGAGCGCCTTTGCGCCTTTGCATAATCCTTTAGCGCTTGAACTCGTCTTGTGTGCACAGACACATTTTTCGTCTATTCCTCATGTTGCCTGTTTTGATACGATGTTTCATAGCACGTTACCTGAGATTGCGCGTCTTTTTCCGCTTCCTCACGCATTCAAAGAGGAGGGTATAAAGCGCTACGGCTTTCATGGTCTTTCTTGTGAATCTATTGTGAGGCAGTTATCGCACAATTTGCCGTCTCGTTTAATCGTTGCACACTTGGGAAATGGCGCAAGTGTGACTGCAATAAAAGAGGGTAAATCAATTGATACTAGCATGGGATTAACGCCTACAGGCGGGGTAATGATGGGCACACGTAGTGGGGATTTAGATCCAGGACTACTGCTTTATTTAATGCGAGAAAAAAAACTCAATGCGCTTGAGCTTGAAGTGCTTTTAAATGATCATTCTGGTCTTCTAGGTGTTTCTGGGGTAGATAGCGACATGCGTCAATTGCATAAGGCTGCGGAATTTAATGAGGCGGCAAAATTGGCGATTGACCTATTTTGTTATACGCTGCAAAAACAAATAGCGGCGATGATCAGTGTGCTAAGTGGTGTTGATCTCATCGTTTTTACCGGTGGAATCGGCGAAAATGATCGAGTAATACGCGCTAAGATTTGCGCAGGTTTAGCCTGCTTTGGTATTTGCCTGAATAAAGAAAATAATCAGACTATAAAAACGCCTCTTAGTAATCAACAAATGCTTCTTGGTAATCAACAAATGCTTCTTAGCAATCAAGCCTCTGCTTGTGAAATTCAAGTGCTCGCTTCTGATGAAGAGACACAAATAGCACGTCATTGCTTTCAACTACTGACATCCTCCCTGCCCTCAGCCTAACGACTGCTTCGAACGCCTTTCTTGCAATTTAAAGTGTTATTTTTTAAACAAAAAGACCTATTTTTATAGGTAAAAAGTTTTTTAATGGTCGACTAAAAAATTATAAATAATAAACAGGGATCGCATTAACCCGTGAATTAAGAGGAATATCAGTTTCACGAAGGCATAATACTGCGCCACATCCAATATGCTGATTTAACTTTTCTAGAACAGAGAAATTTTTTATAACGCTACTTTTTACAGCATCTAAAAATGGGCTGGCGGTTTTTTTAATTTCGATAGGATAAAGTGTATTATCTTGCTCGATGAGTAAATCAATTTCTTTTTGATCTTTATCGCGATAAAAATAGAAATGCGGCGTTTTACCGTGATACCAATAACTTTTTAGCAATTCAGAAATCACCCACGTTTCTAAAATAGCACCCGATAAAGCACCCGCTTCTAATATAGCAGGGCTTGACCATTT
The DNA here is from genome assembly GCA_945860125.1 of Klebsiella pneumoniae. GTDB lineage: Bacteria > Pseudomonadota > Gammaproteobacteria > Pseudomonadales > CAMAPQ01 > CAMAPQ01. Next base: position 10,540 of record CAMAPQ010000004.1, on the reverse strand, counting down.
AGTTAAAAATGCACACAAGCCCGTATCAATAAAATATATTTTTGGTGTTTTTATTAGCCTATTTGTTAAATTATTATGATAAGGCTGTAGTAAGTAGATTATTCCTGAAGCCTCCAAAACAGAAACCCATGCTTTCACTGTTTTTTGATCTATACCCACATCGCGCGCTATATTGGCATAATTAAGCAACTGGCTTGTTCTTGCTGCAAGCAAACGAATAAAATCATAGAATGCTTTTTCATTCGTAATTTGAATAGTATCTTTTATATCCCGCTGAATATAAGTTTGCAAATATGAACCATAGAAAATATCAACTGAAATACTAGGTTCTGTGACAATACGCGGATAATGACCCAACCATATTCTTTCATACAATGCATTTATATTTTGCAAACCACCTATTTTGTTTCGTGCTTGTACCAACCAATCTTCAGTGGGTAAAAAAGGCCTCGTATTTTCCGTTTGCTCAGAAATTTCTGCAAAAGAAAGACTATTGAGCTCGAGAATCGCCACCCTTCCCGCTAAGCTTTCGGTCACTTTGCGCATTAAATGAAACTTCTGCGAGCCAGTCAACCAAAAAGCGCCATTTATTGAGTGATGATCAACCCAACGTTTTAACTCACTAAACAAATTGGGCGCATATTGAATTTCATCAATAATAATAGGCGGCGCATAACGCTGCAAAAATAACGCAGGATCATTTTGCGCAAGCATGCGCGCATCTAAATCATCTAAACTAACGTAACGACGTATAGCACTTTGATGCTTTTCAGCCCCATCAGAATGACCGCTTAAGCCTTCCTCCTCAGCCATTGCTTTCAGTAAAGTAGTCTTACCTACCTGACGAGGGCCTGTTAACAAAAGAATAGGAAAAGTGCGGCTGACATTATAAATAGTTGATTCAATTGATCTTTTAAGCATAAAAATAAAATCTTCGTCTAATCTGGAATTAAATTCCATATTAGACGAACAATCAGCTAGTCACAACTATGGCACTTAAAATTAAAGCCCCATATCAAACTTATTTTTTGGCCGGTCAGAATTAAATAAGGGCGCAGAAATATTCTTAATCTCTGATTGAACATAAGCCCAATACTCTGGGTTATCAATGGTTCTTTCTTTTACTTGTTTTGGAATAAAACGGCTCATCTCTGTGTTAAAGTCGTTGCGAACTTCACCGTCTTGCATCAGCTTATCTACTTGCATACGAAGTACTTCTATAAAGTCATCTTTGGCCTTGCCTCTGGCTTCGAGTTTTTTGTTGATAAGATCTGCTTCAGTGTTAATTCCTCTTTGCTTGATCCATAGGATATCCCATATATCACGTGGTTTTATTCTCCTTGCACGGTATGCCAAGGCAATAAACTTATCTGCAAGTATTTCTTTTAATGATTGAACAGGAATCAGTAAACCTTCTGTGGGAACAACCACGTTATAGTGGTTTATTAGTGCTCTTTTTTCAATATCAAAAGATGGAATAGCGCAAACATCTATATGCATTTTTTGACGAGGCAAATCAGGTCGGTTAGCTTCTTTTACGATACTAATTTTCCAAGAGCATGTATCTCCTTGCTTGTCTTCACTTGGCTTATTAACCCACACATCCGCTTCATACTTATTTTTTATATACTTTTGAATCTCAACTTCTAATCCATCAAAATGAGACGGCTTGAAATCATGCCCACCATTAAAATCTAAATCTTCTGATAGCCGAGAACTGTTGTAGCATAAACGAAGGGAGGTTCCCCCGATGAATGTTAATGACTGCATTACCCCCTGTTGAATCATCACATCGATGATGTCGTGGTGCAAAATTTCTTTTTCTATTACCGGTGTAATAGCAGCATATTCAGGGTTTACATTTACGATATGTCTTATATATTCTTTTAACACTTTAGCGCTCCAACATGTGGACATTTCTATTGCAATCTTTTAAATCAGTGATTGCCTGCGCTGTATTTGCTCGATACATGTTTATGTCATTATCAATATATAAATTAGCAGCAAGCTGATTGATTGACTTTTTAGTATGCGTGAATTCGATCACCCCGTATGGGGTTGAAAATGTACCACTTCTACCTTTTGTGACAACCGTTACCCTATCAATAACGACTTGAGAAATATCGCCTGTATAGCTGAGCTGGCTTTCAAGACTAATGTAGTTCAGAACACTACGACGTAGTTTTTTAATAATCTTGTAAATGGCTGTGGAGGGATCAGGTGGCGTAAGCGTGCTTTCAAAAATCCCATTCGCAACCCTGCGCACTATGCCTTTTTTTACACAGTCCGCAAGGAATTTTGTGAATATAGGGGTATGGCGCTCGCCCATCATATAGGCTAACTCTGGGGCGGTATGAATACCACCACCCGCCTTAACAGCACTCGAAAATACGGCCAGCAGTTTTTCTGTTTTTGTCATTTAAGTCTACAATAAATAACCAATAATGTAATTTATTGTAGACCTGAATCCTTTATCTTGCAAAAGAGGTCAACAATAAATCACCTTTTAGGTAATATTTTGTAGGCCTTCTGCCCCCCTCAAACACTAGACACCAGCACTTAGGAGGCTAAAGAAAATAAAGCAACTAGCAGGGCAAACACGCAGGTCTGCCCCTACAACCCCACTAAATTCCCAGACGTAAATTTGTGTGTATTTCATTTATGAGTGTTTTTGGAACTTTCCATTCTTCAGCAAGTTGACGCCAACTAGATACATGCTCAATCGTTTCATCAATGATGTCGTCAATCTTTCTTTTACTAAAAATCGGGCTTATTTTTTCTAAGCTGTAGAAATCAACACGATTAAAATGATCTCTTTTAGTATTTAGGCTCATCCAGTGGCTATTGACCCAATGACTGCCTGATTTATAGCTGTATGCCAGATCATAAGCTGGAGCAAGAGACCATTTGCCATTTTTAAGCATAAAGGCAAAGTTCTTTGAGTGGTCGTCATGATTTCGCGCAATGATATTAAAGGTCATGCGTTTTAGCAGTTGTTCCGCTTCAGGTGCTGAAAGTTTTAACTGTCTCGCTACACCAAATAATTCGGCATACGAGAATGAACCAGGCTTCTTATAGTCCACGTGTGCTAAAGCATTAAGCGTTTGTACGTGTACCTTTTTGTTTTTTATTCGGTCAAATCGTTGGGTAATAAAATGTCTTCGATTACCTTCTTGAAGTAAACGACATGGCATCATATCTATACCGCACTTTTCAGCGATTAAGGAATAGACAAACTCCATCGCCCCATAGCCAAGAGGATCACCAAAGGTTTCTTGGTTTTTATGATGTTCGCTCACACCATCAAACTTAATCAGGTAATGAGTAAAACCATTAGGAACGGTGACCTGACCAGAACGAACTTGGGTAAAATCCTCATTGAATGCCAATACTGCTTTGGGTCTTGCGCCTCCTGCACTTATGCCCACAGACAATAAAGACATCATTGCTTGTCGGTCTTCCTGGCCATTTTGTTTGAACTCAATTTCTAAATGACCTCGGGAATCTAAAATTTCTTGTGCAATCGATACTAGCGACTGGATTTCTACCTGCTGTGACGTGTTTAGACTGCGCAATTGTGTTGCTGGTGCATACTCCAGTGCCCCCATACCTCGCTTACCAGTATATTGAAGACGTTGGAGTGGTGTAATGTCACTTGGTGAGCGACCTTGTCCTGCAACCCATGCATTGAGAACGGCATTACCAAAATCATCGGGTAATGAATCTGCAATTAACCCAGGTAACCCTTTGAACGTATTAAAATCTAGTTCAGGGAAGCTAAAAATCCGCCTAGATAACGGCATTTTGATTGGGGACAGCTCGATGCCTTTTTTCACAAAACTAGGGTCATACTCAAATGCACCTACGCCTTTGTCTGTGTCAAAACTCACTGCACCAACCTCATTGTCTTGGTAGGTGATTTTAATGACTTCCATTACCATTCGGGCGTTTCCTCATCTTTGTCGCTGCGTTGACCAGATGCTCTTTGCCTTTTCTTGCCCTGTAATTTTGCCAGTTGTAACGGGGAAATTTCTTGTTTGGGAAGGAATAGATCTAGCTGACTCGTCAAATCTAGAGCTATCATAATGGCTATCATAATGTCGAGTTGCACTTTACCTTTTTCAGCATTCAGAACTGTTTTACGTGCTACGCCAGAGAGATCTGCAACCTCTGATTGAGTGAGATCTCGATTCAGACGAGCTTGCTTCAAGCGTTCACCAATCTCTTCGGCATAGGCAGCAGCGGTCATTCTTTTCATTTTTAAAGCTCCACAATGGTTACATTAATGTTGTTTTAGTGGGTTAATGTGCTTAATTTAGTACTTTGCACAGTAAAAGTCAAACCTTCAGCCTTAATGTACTTAAATAGTCACACTAAGATATTTTTGGCAGACTAAAGTAACCAAATGTGGATATTGTGAATAGCCAGTTTTTCAGCAAGCTTAGGCCTTATTTTTAACTGACATTCCGCATGATGTCATTATGAATTAGATGTATTAAATTTTTCTGGCCCAAAAAATTTCAAATAGCTCTTTTTAAGAGCTTTGCCTAAACCGCTTTAGTACCCCATTTTTTTCAAAACAAACCGATTGATCGATTAATAGGCGAAGGTATCACTGCCGAGCAGTTAAATGATGATGTATTGGGGCGTGCATTAGACAGTAGCAGTTTCCATACTGATGGAGAATATGCGCATTCTGGAGAAGAAGGCACGGTATTCCTTATATTGATTATTTAGTGGCAGATAGTGCGTTATATTGCCAGGAGACGATCAAAACTTTATCAGAATATTCAGTGCTTTAGATTACACGTGTTCCTGAAACGTGCAATGAGGTGAAAGCGGCGATAGAACAAGCGGATTCATTTTTTCTCAAGAGCACCAAGAGAATTACCGCGCTGCTAATGGTGATGACGATTTGTCTGCTGGTTTATGCCGCACTTGAGATGAGAATTCGGGCAGTACTAAAAACTGTGGTTGCTGATTGAGTTAATGGGCAAAAAATATGAAAAATATTATGTATGACTCAAAACGCCGGCATGCGGAATGCCAGTTCATGTTAATTACCTAAGCTAATCAAAAATGAAAAAAATCATTCATTTGGCAGGAAGGACTAGAGGTAGGCTTCGTAAAAATGCACTCCAAATTGCAAGATTTCGAGCATCATAAAACGCTTTTTTGCAATTTAAAGTGTTATTTTTTAATAAAAAGTCCTGTTTTTATAGGTCAAAAGTGGGGTTTTAACGGTCGACTAAAAATCGCTTTCGCCATTTCGACAGCAAGATATTTTCGATCATATTTTTTAGCGGAATTTAAAGCATTTTTCTTATATTGCAGATATATAGCCAAAGTACTTGGAATCACAGTGAGGCGGCAAACGAGAGAGCCCCATGAGCCATAGATAAACTATGTGATTGGGGCGAATGAGGAAGCCAACAATGCTGTGGTTTCAAGTACGAAGGGTATAAAAGTGACCAATAACGTACCACTTTATTTTTAGGCACAGAATCTAAGAATAAACTATTTTTTAAATTGAACGCCGCTACTTTTTCCCTAAGCTGTTTGCTAAACTTCGCCAGCTTTATTATTAAGATATTCAGGGATTATTTCAGCCAATGGAAAAGAAACACTTAAATGCGCATGACCTTTTTTTCAAAGGGGCGATGCAGCATAAAGAAATGGCGCAAGAATTTTTTATTGCCAATATTCCTAAAAATATATTAGAGAAAATTGATTTAAATAAAATCAAAGCATCCAACACCACTTTTATTGAAGAAGCTTTTAAAGAGAAGCGTAGCGATGTGCTTTTTGAATGCACTATTAAAAGAAAAAAAGCCTATGTTTACTTGTTAATTGAGCATCAGTCTACCGCCAGTGAAGACTTACCTTTTAGGTTGCTGAAATATATTTGGGGCGTAATCGAAAATCACTGCCATCTTCATAAAACAAGTAAATTACCAACTGTTTATCCGCTCATTTTTTATAATGGCGCACAATCGCCTTATTCTTTTTCGTTGGATATTTTTGATTATTTTGATGATCCTTTGAATGTGATGCGATCCGTACTGTTTAACCCCATTAAACTAATTGACGTTAAATCTTTTCCACCTGATAAACTCAATGAGTTTACGTGGTTTCATTCGATGGTCGAGGCGATGAAACATATTCGCTCTACCAACATTACGCCTCATCTACCGGCTATTTTGGCAAAGTATAAATTGATCGTCAGTACGCAGCATGGTAAGAAATATGTAGAATTTCTACTAAACTATGTGATAAAAAGTGGGCATGTAACGAATTTAAAAAGTTTTCAGAAAACCATCGCGCAAGTGTCACCCGAAGCGGAGGAAATGGCAATGAATCTCGCAAACCAGCTACTTAAACAAGGGCGTGAAGAAGGCAGGCAAGAAGGCAAGCAAGAAGGCAGGCAATTAGGGATCAAAGAAGGCGAGCAGCTTGGCATCAAGAAAGGTGAGCAACTTGGCATCAAGAAAGGCGAGCAGCTTGGCCTTAAAAAGGGTACCCAGCTAGGTCTTCTTAAGGGTAAGCAGGAAGGCAAAACGCTTGGTGAGCGCACCTTACTCGTCTACATCTTGCAGCAGAAATTTGATTTAAACCCCCTACCAGATTGGGCGCTTACCACTATTGAAAATGCCACTTCTACTAAAATTAAAAAATGGTCAGTAGATGAGAGAAAAAGCAGAAGTTTAAAGGCATTTCTGAAGTAATGTTTTTTGATATTTATTCGTCATTAAAAAACTTAACTGAAAATCACTTTCGCCATTTCCAACGCAAGATATTTTCGATCATATTTTTTAGCGGCATTTAAAGCATTTTTCTTATATTGCAGATATATTATTATTTTTTAATTTTATTATTCCATCCACTAAAGCTTGCGCATTTTCAGGCTCAAATACTTCACCTATTTTTTCTTGTAATACAATATCGGCAGATTCTCCTCTCACACCATGTAACACAGGAATACCCATCCCCATACATTAAAATAGTTTTGAGGGGATGACTGTGGTAAACAGTTCTGTTTTCTTTAAATGAATAATCGATATATCTATACCAAAAGTAATTGGAATCACGGTGAGGCGGCAAACGAGAGAGCCCCATGAGCCATAGATAAACACTGTGATTGCCTTGCGCGTTTTCAGGCTTAAATACTTCACCTATTTTTTCTTGTAATACAATATCGGCAGATTAATCTCTTAAATCCAACTCTTTTGCGACATAGACAGATCCAGAAAATGAAAGATGTGTTCCATCTCTATATAAGAACTCACCATTATCAGTATACGGAAACTTTTTTAAAACATGATGCGTCTCAACAATCTTAACTCCACGCAGTTTGAGTTCCTCGAGAAGAGAAAAATACAAAGGATTTTGGCCTTTCAACTCAAGACATGACAAAGATTTTTTCACATCATCATCTCGAATTATACAATTCAAAAAAGAATCAAAAGTAACATCAGGAAGATCTTCAATCACATATACAACCTTACCATGATGAGTAGCAATATTGATTGTTCGAAGCAGAGCATCTATTACTGCTTTGCGTCTATCTAACGAAAAATCTATCTCTCCTCTAGAATCAATATATTCAAGCTTAGGATCAAACAATGCCTCCGATGAAAAAGAAAGAAAAACATTACGAACAGCGTTGTTAGTCAGAAGATTCTGATATATTTCGCTTGTTCTTTCTTTACACTTAAGTTTGGCTCCGTGTACGTAATGGTACCCCATATCAATATCAACAAGCGGTGGACAGCCGCCAGCACCAAACATTAATAGGTTTCTTCCCAACATCTCAAATCTTGCGCTTAAGCCTGGAAAAAAATGATTAGCGTGTGAATCACCGATCAAAATATCAGTGGGATCTGACTTAATATTAGAAATAAGGCAGTATTGGTCACCGCCATACTTAGCTCTACAGTCATTTGTTATACTAAATCTTTCGGGCCATTTTATTTGCTTCATGATTTCTTTATAGGCTGAGTATCTATTATCGAAACCTTCATTACGATATCCAAGAAAGCCAACACCTACAAAAAATAAAATCCCAGAAATAGAGATTAAAAAAATTGTTTTACTTCGAACAATATCCTTTTTTCGAAAAATCAATTCGACATACTTCCAGCTAATAAAAGCAAGAAAAAGTACGGCAAGACAAAGAACCGCAAAAATATATCCATTGGGCTCCTTAAGACTTATTCTTCTAGCAAAGGCAAATAGAGGTTGATGCCATAAGTATGCGCTGTAACTGATTAACCCAATACCAACAAAAGCATTATTCCCAATAAACTTACCAACTATTGTTTGCTGTGTGGCAAAAATAATTATTAGCACAGCACCCAATGTCGGAACCAATGCATAGAGACCCGGAAACGGTGTTTGTTGATTATAAAAAAACACTGAATAGAGGATTAAAATAAGACCAATTGCACCACTAATTTCACTTAATATCTTACTAAATTCTTTGCGATTAACTTTAGAGAGATAAAAAGAAGCGAATGCTCCAATCAATAATTCCCACCCACGTGTTGGAAGCAAATAAAAAGCAGCAGATGGATAAGCGATTGACCACCACTGCGCCAAAGAAAAGCTAATAATACCAATCAGAGCCAGAAGGAATAATATCCACCCCCTACCAAAACGCCATACCAACATCAAAAATAAAGGGAATAATACATAATATTGTTCTTCAACAGCCAAACTCCACGTATGCAGAAGCGGCTCGAGTTCAGTTACAGCAGCAAAATAACCACTATGACGCCAATAAAAAATATTTGATGCAAATAGAGAAACTGAAATCAGACTTTGCGAAAATTCTTTCATATTGCTTGGCAGTAACCAAAACCAAGCGAAAGGAATACAGACGAGCATCACAAGAAACAATGCGGGCAAAATACGCCTAGCACGTCTCTCATAGAAATTAAGGATAGAAAATTTTCCTTGCTCAATCTCTGCAACAATAATACTGGTAATCAAATAGCCGCTGATCACAAAAAATATATCTACTCCGACAAATCCGCCTCTAAAAGTCTCAAAACCAGCATGAAATAATATTACTGGCAGTACAGCAATCGCCCTAAGTCCGTCTATCTCTCGTCTGTAATCCATAATATTATAGAAGTACCCTAGTATAAATAAGATTGAAAATAGAATGCTTTCCTTTTAGCATTCTTGCTCACATTTTTACATTAATTAAAAACTTAAACCCCGTGTATATTCGTTCTCCTAACGAGGATATATCTATCCTACAATTACATAATAAAAATATATCTACTTAGATAAAGCGGTCAATCTTATATTCTATAAATATTTAATTGATATATATTTAAATATGAGAGAAACTAAAAATCGCTTTCGCCATTTCTAAAGCAAGATATTTTCGATCATATTTTTTAGCCGCATTTAAAGAATTTTTCTTATATTGCAGATACAAATCATTATTATTTTTTAGTCTTATTATTCCATCCACTAAAGCTTGCGCATTTTCAGGCTCAAATACTTCGCCTATCTTTTCTTGTAATACAATATCGGCAGATTCTCCTCTCACACCATGTAACACTGGAATGCCCATTCCCATACATTCAAATAGTTTTGAGGGTATTACTGTCGTAAAAAGTTCCGTTTTCTTTAAATGAATAATCGATATGTCTAAAAGTGACCAATAACGCACCACTTCATTTTTTGGTACAGAATCTAAAAACAATACATTTTTTAAGTTGAGCGCCGCTGCTTTTTCTCTTAGCTCAGTTTTTTTGGCACCTTCGCCTAAAAAAATAAAATAAATATTATTAAATAAGATACTTTCCGAATTAATAGAACCATTAATTGCTACTTTATTGTTTACGGAAAAAGCTACCTGATTTTGCAATATACTTGCCGCTTGAAGCAATGTTTCTAAACTATGGGCCAGCCCATGCGTGCCAATATAACCAACGATAAATTTCCCATTTAAACCAAGTTCATTTAAAAGACTTCCATCTTTTGGCATAGGCATAAAACGTGTCATATCTACACCATTCGTAATGACACTTATTTTATTTTCATCAATCTTTCTTTCTATCAGGTTTCTTTTAAAAGAATGTGTCACCGTAATAATATGATGTGCTTTTCTATATAAAAACAACTCTAACTTTTCAAAAAAATCTAATAAAGCGGAATCTTCCATCGCTCCCACAGCTTTAATTGATTCTGGCCACAAATCACGCAACTCAAATACCCAAGGCACACGCTTAAAAATACTCAAAGCATAAGCTGAACATACCGTAAAAAACTGGGGCGATGTACCAATAATAACTGAAACATTCTTTACCCTTAAACCTGCTAAAAATGAAGTCATCATATAACTCATATAATCACCCATTCGTTTTAGGGTTCCTTCATTTGCGGTAATATATGACCATACACGAATCACTTTCATACCTTCGATATTTTCTTGCTGAATGAGTTTGTTTTTATAACCATCAAAAACTTTTCCCTTGGGAAAATTTGGCACGCAAGTAATGACTGTTACCTGGTGACCCTGCGC
>CAMAPQ010000003.1 GCA_945860125.1 Klebsiella pneumoniae | reverse complement strand
AAATCAAATTAGGCTAAAGTGCGCATGATTTAATATTTGGGCACACAGGAATTAAAGATGAATATGTCACAGGTTTATGAATTTATTATTCGTCATTGGATGTTGGTTTCTTCTTTAGTAACGCTGATCGTTGCTTTGATTATTTTAGAGTCAAAACGAGGCGGGGCAGTCATTAGCGCACAAAAAGCAGTAAATTTGATTAATAAACAGCAGGCAATTGTTTTAGATCTAAGAGAAAGTAGCGAGTTTGTAACGGGACATATTACACAAGCGCTTAACTTGCCCTATATTCAGTTAAAAGCTGGCGAGCATAAAAAAACATTGGAAAGCTTTAAGGGGCATCCTGTGATTTTAGTTTGTAAAATGGGGCAGCATTCTTCTGCGATTGGAAACTTGCTTAAAGCGCAAGGTGTCGTTGAAGTTTATCGTTTGGAGGGTGGTTTACAGGGTTGGCTGAATGAGAAAATGCCATTAGTTAAAGGTTAGAGCAATATAGGAAGGGAAGATAATATGTCCGAAGAATCGCAATCTCAGTTTTCATTACAAAGAATTTATGTAAAGGATTTATCTTTTGAGGCGCCTAGCACACCTAGCGTGTTTAAGAGTGATTGGACGCCTGAGGTTAATCTTGAATTAAATAACAGCACGACAAAAATTGAAGACGATTTTTATGAAGTTGTTTTGCGCGTAACCGTGACGGTTACCAATGAAGAAAAAGTTGCTTTTATTGCTGAGGTGCATCAAGCAGGTTTATTTCTCATTAAGAATACCCCGCAAGATCAGCTTACGCCGTTATTAGGAAGCTATTGTCCTTCTGTTCTTTTCCCTTTTGTTCGTGAAGTGATTGCTGACTTAGTGAATAAAGGTAGTTTTCCACAACTGCTTTTAGCGCCCATTAATTTTGATGCTTTATTTCGTGAGTCAGTCAAAACACGCCATTAATTTTTTTTTAAATTATTCTTTCGTCATTCCCGCGAAGGCGGGAATCCAGTTTTTTAAGTGTCAAACATGACGGCTGTTTAATATCTTCTTTGGGCTTTGTCTCGAATGATTGACATAAGTACAAGAGATTTTCTGGATTCCCGCCTTCGCGGGAATGACGGATGCCGGCTCATTTGCATCGAATTTATTTTATGTTAGCGCTTATGCGCGAAAGCGGGAATCTAGTTCTTTATAATATTTATCCAATGCTGCAACCTGTTTTTTAAGCTCAGAAAGACTGCCTGCATTGTGTATTACATCATCAGCGAGTTTCAGTCTTTCTTCGCGGCGCGCTTGCGATAATATAATTTGATCAATTTCTTCACTGGATGATACATCCCGTATCATTGCTCTTTCTTTTTGGTGTGTTTCGGGCAAATCGACCACTAAAATTCTGTCGACATTAAAAAAATTTTCATTGTCTGATAAGCGTTTTTCAATGAGTAAGGGAATTTCAATCACGACATAAGGCGTAAAAAAACAGGCAATATGTTGTTCCATTGCTTTATGGATTTTAGGGTGAAGGTGTGACTCTAGCCATCTCTTATCAGCAGCATTATTAAAAATATGTGCTCTGAGCGCCGCTCTATTTAGTTCGCCTTGTAAGGTTAATACCCAATCACCAAAATAACGATGAATTTCTAAAAGTGCAGGGGTGTTAGGTTCAACGACTTCTCTTGCAACTTGATCAGCATTTAGTGTTGATGCACCCAAACTTTGAAACAAAGAAAGCACCGTACTTTTACCGCTACCTATGCCACCTGTTAAACCAATTTTAAGCATGTTATCTATTCCCTTCGCCATTGAAACCACGGCATTGTTGGCTGCACTCATTCACCCCAATCACATAGTTTATCTATGCTCATGGGGTTCACGCTCTTGCCGCCTCACCGTGATTCCAATTACTTTGGGTATATTCCTTTGCCACGGTTTCGCGGGGGGATCTAGGGGCGTTGATCATGCACATATTAAATTTAGGACTTGCGCAAAATTGTTCCAGCAAGGCGTCGCGATGAAGACAGTACAAATCGTACAAGGAAGCGTGACAACAAAGCTGGGCAGTTTTGCGCAAGTCCTAAAATTACAGCGTAGGCATTGTATAAAAAGGTAGGGCAGTATTCCATAGCAAAACAAGCCAGCCACTGATCGCAAGATAAGGGCCAAAAGGAATGGGATTATTCTTATTTCTTTGCGTGATAAAAATCAGTGAAAGCCCAATAATTGAGCCAGTAAAAGAAGAATAAAGAATAATAACCGGAATAGCTTGCCATCCTGCCCAAGCACCGAGGGCAGCAAGTAATTTAAAATCACCAAAACCCATTCCTTCTTTGCCTGTAACGAATTTAAAGAGCCAAAAAACGCTCCATAAACTTAAGTAACCCCCCACGGCACCTAATACTGAAGTATGTAAGCTCACAAAACCATAGGAGGTTGAGTTGAAAAGAATGCCTGCCCACATGAGTGGTAAGGTAAAGTCATCAGGTAATATTTTATGATCGTAGTCGATCATTGAAAGAGCGATCAGTATCCATGTAACGAACAAGGCTGCAAAAGCTTGCGCTGAAAATCCCAACTGATAAACAACCAGGCCACTTAGAATAGCGGTGCCTAACTCAACTAGCGGGTAACGCAATGAAATAGGCGCTTTACACTTTCGACATTTACCTCTTAAAAAAAGCACATAACTGATAATGGGAATATTATCCCACGGCTTAATGGCGCTTTTACAGGTGGGGCAAGTTGAGCGGGGCGTGATGAGGTTAAAGGGTTTTTCTTCTTGAGTTTTTTGCATTTCTATCGAAGGCAGTGTTGCCTCATTTGCTGCTTTTTCAGCGTTTTGTGCCTCTAAAAAAGCATTTGCTTCTTGCTGCCAGAGACGTTCTAGCATAATAGGATAACGGAAAATCACCACGTTTAAAAAACTACCCACCATTAACCCCATTGCTACCATTAAGCAAAGGAAGAAAGTGGGGTTTGCTTGCAGCACGTCAATTATCGGTTCAAACATTTAGCTTATCTGCTCTCTTGAAGTTTATATGTATAGGACTTACGCAAAATTGTTCCAGCAAGGCGTCGCGATGAAGACAGTACAAATCGTACGACGAAGCGTGACAACAAAGCTGGGCGATTTTCCGTAAGTCCTGTATGTAAAACGATTTATACGACGGAACCTAATTGGAAAATAGGCAGATACATCGCAATAATCAAACCGCCGATAATTACGCCCAGAACGCTCATGATAATCGGTTCCATTAAGCTGGTTAAACCATCTACAGAGTTATCCACTTCGCTTTCATAAAATAAAGCGACTTTATCAAGCATGGCATCGAGCGAGCCAGACTCTTCACCAATTGCAACCATTTGCACCGCCATCGCAGGGAATAGACCTGAAGATTTCATACAAAATTGAAGCTGTGTGCCTGAAGAAACGTCCTCACGTATTTTTTCCACCGCATTTCTATAAACGCTATTTCCTGTGGCGCCGGCAACAGCGGTTAAAGCATCCACTAAGGGAACGCCTGCGGCAAAAGTGGTAGCAAGTGTTCGGGCATAACGTGCAATGGTTGCTTGAAAAACAATGTTGCCAAAAACAGGCAATTTAAGCGTTAATTTATCAATATAGTGTGCAAATATAGGGAATCGCCTAATTGCTTCTTTAAACCCATAAATACTTGCCGCTATGCCGCCTATGAGTATCCACCAGTATTTTTGCATCCATTCAGATAAGCCCATTACAAATAAAGTAAAAGCAGGCAGTTTAGCGCCGAAGCCTTCAAAGAGTTCTTTAAAAGTGGGTACCACTTTAAGTAAAAGAATCGTTGTCACAATAAAAGCAACAATGATTACCGCAATAGGATATTTCACTGCTTTTTTGATTTTAGATTTTAACGCTTCGCTTTTTTCTTTATAAATAGCAACACGATCAAGCATGGTTTCTAATGCGCCGGATTGTTCGCCTGAATCAACTAAGCTACAAAAAAGGTCGTCGAAGTGTTTAGGGTGCTGTCTTAGCGCGCTGGTTAAATTACTACCGCCTTCTACTTCTGATTTAATGTGAAGCACTAACTCACGCATTGAAGGGTTTTCAAGACCGTCAGCAACAATACCAAAAGATTGCACCAAAGGAACACCCGCTTTCATCATGGTTGCTAATTGGCGTGTAAAAATGGCGATATCCATGGGGCTAATTGCTTTTTTACCGCCTTGAAAAAGAGGTTTGGGTTTTTTCTTAACCCTTGCAGAGGTAATACCCTGTTTTTTTAGTTCAGACTTAACATGAATAGGGTTTTTGCCAAGCATTTCCCCCTTGGTTTTATTCCCTCGTTTATCTGTTCCTTCCCAAATAAAAGCGGGATCTATTTCAGCCTTTTTTTTCTTATTATCAATACTTTTTTTCTTTGAACTGGCTGACGAGCTGGATACTGCCATAATTAATGTCCTGTCGTTACACGGTAAACTTCTTCCAAACCAATCAAACCATCTCGCGCTTTTTTTAGTGCCGAAGCACGAAGATCATTAAAGCCTTCTTTGCGGCACATATCCGCAATTTCAATCGAGTTTCCTTCGTTCATTACAATTCTTGAGATGCTATCCGTTACTTTTACTACCTCATAAATACCGGTTCTGCCTTTGTAGCCGTTTTTACATCTTTCACAGCCCACCGGTTTAAATAAAACAATATCTTTTACCTCTTCTTCTGGAAAACCTGCTTCAATCAACAATTTTTCTGGAATATGTGCTTGTTCTTTACAGTAAGTGCATAATCGTCTTGCGAGACGTTGTGCAATGATAAGCGTAACAGAGGTTGCAATATTGAAAGACGGAACCCCCATATTTCGTAAGCGCGTTAATGTTTCTGGTGCGCTATTAGTATGAAGTGTAGACAACACCATATGACCTGTCTGTGCTGCTTTAATCGCAATTTGAGCTGTATCTAAATCTCTTATTTCCCCTACCATAATAATGTCAGGATCCTGACGCAAAAAGGCTTTTAGGGCGGCAGTGAAATCAAGCCCAATTTTAGGTAGCACATTAACCTGATTAATTCCTTCAAGGTTTATTTCAACGGGATCTTCTGCTGTTGAAATATTTCGTTCTGTTGTATTTAATATATTTAAGCCTGTATAAAGCGAAACAGTTTTACCGCTACCGGTTGGCCCTGTAATCAACACCATGCCTTGCGGCTTTTCAAGTGCTTCCATAAATAGTCTTTTTTGTTCGGGCTCATAGCCAAGCGCATCAATACCCAGCTTTGCGCTATCAGCATCTAAAATTCTTAAAACAATTTTTTCGCCCCACATTGTGGGTAGGCAGTTCACCCGAAAATCAATAGCGCGGGTTCTTGAAATTTGAAGTTTTATTCTTCCATCCTGAGGGAGTCTTCTTTCTGAAATATCAAGCTGTGCCATAACTTTTAATCTTGCTGAAACACGGTTAACGAGATTAAGGGGCGGGCGCGTGATTTCAGTTAATATGCCATCTGATCTGAAGCGTATACGAAAGGCTTTTTCATAAGGTTCAAAATGAATATCAGAAGCACCACTTTTAATTGCATCTAATAAAACTTTATTCACAAACCGAACAATAGGTTTATCGTTATCTGGATCAACTGTGATGGTTGCTGTCTGCCTTGTGTCTGCTTCACCACCTTCCTCTTCCATCTCAGAAAACTGAGCATTATCAATTTCGATACCACGTTCTGCGTTGTCAAGAAAGCGAGCAAGTTGTTTTGCCAGTTTTTCTTCTTCAACCACAACAATGTCAATCATAAAGCTTGTATTAAACTTTATTTCTTCAAATCCGCTTAAATTAGTGGGGTCTGATACCGCTAAAGATAATACTCGGCCTCTTTTATAAAGAGGAAGCGCTCGGTGTTGATGAATTAGTTTTTCGCTCACAAGGTTCTTAGGTAATAAATCAAAATCGAATACATCTAAATTAAAGTAAGGGTAGCCAAACTCTTCAGCAACGGCTTGAGCAAGAACAGAAGAATTAACAATGCCATTTGATACAAGATAGGTTACAAAATGTAAGTTCTCTTTTATGGCTTCTTGCTGAGCAAGAGCTGACGTATTGGCATCAATTAGGCCGTTTTTAATTAGATATTTTGCAAGACCACTGTTGGGAATAGGCGTCGACATTATGGGTCGTAAGCTCCTAGCATTTTTATGTGAATTTATTTTTATTCATTTATTTTTCCTTTGAAAAGTATGGTGTGACTTTTTAAATAATGCCAATGATGCAAAATTTTTTACGTAAATTAAAAGCAAATAGCCGGTTGCGTCAGTAGCTGACAAAAAAAGGTATTTGGCTGGGCTTATTTACTCATTGAAACAAACAGCCTTGATGGCTAATTTTGCTTATCTCTTTGGTTTTTAAGCGTAAAGGCGAACTTTAGTGAATGAATTCATGTATTGGCACAGAGTCTGCTTTATATCAATCAGCGTTGAATGAAGCGCGAAGTTTAAAGAAAGTAGGCAACAACAAAAGTGGATAACATTATGAATAAGTTAGTACAACAAGGTTTTACCTTAATCGAATTAATGATCGTTATTGCAATTATCGGTATTTTGGCAGCAATTGCAGTGCCACAGTATCAGGATTATATTGTTCGTTCTCAGGTGACGGAAGGCATAACAATGGCTTCTGAACTGAAAGTTGGTATTAGTGAGTTTTATGGAAATAAAGGCAGGCATTCAGCTGGCGCTATCTCTTTAGGTCTACCAGCGGCAACGAGTTTTACAGGTAACTATGTTTCATCAATTGCTACTAACACTTCCGGTACAATTACGATTACTTATAACCAACCAAAAGTTAGCAGGAGAATCGCCGGCTTAAACTTAGGATTCAGCCCCTACGTTAACAGAGCAAATCAAATTATTTGGATTTGCGGGAGCTCTTCAATTACTCCTGATTTAACGATGAGTCGAAACCAACAAAACGTTGTTGGAGTGCCTTTTGCTGGTAACATGCCAACCAGATATAAGCCAACCAGCTGTAAAGCTTAATATACTGTTTTATTCATAAGTTCATGCTTTAAAAGATCGCTGGGGTTAACGCCAGCGATCTTTCATTTTGGAAGGGATGCCATGTTTTTTTTTCTACCTAATCTAGTTCATAAAATAAAAAAATTGCATTACGGTATTCCTATAGCGTTAACTCTTTTTGTTGCAATGTTTTTTGTATATTGGCCAGGTTTGAGTGGTCCTTTTGTTTTTGATGATTTCCCTAGTATTGTCGATAATGAAGCATTGAACTTAGAAAGTTTTACGATTGAAAATATTAAGACTGCTTTATTTTCAGTAAGAACAGGGCCGTTATATAGGCCGGTCAGCTATTTTACTTTTTTAATTAATTATCAGTTAACAGAGCTTAATCCCTTCTGGTTTAAAGTAACGAATGTTGCTATTCACTTTGTCAATTCCATATTATTTTTTTTCTTTTGCCGATCTTTTTTTTCATTTCTACATAAAAAAAATAAAGATGATTTAACCATAATTAGTATGGCTATTTTTTCTGCTAGTTTATGGGCTTTTCATCCTCTTAATGTAACCAGTGTTTTATACGTTGTTCAAAGAATGACAAGTCTTTCCTGTTTGTTTTTTTTTTGCACATTAAATCTGTATTTTTATGCAAGAGTTAAGCAGTTACAAGAAAGTAGGGTTAAGTTTATTTATTTTTTTGGGGCGTTTTTCTTCTTTGTTCTAGCCATCCTCTCTAAGGAAAGTATTTTAACAGGATTAGGTGTTTTATTTTTACTTGAAATAATTTTTTTTAAATTTTTAGGAAGTAGTTTAAAACCCATTAGATATTTTAAACCAATCATTTTTTTGATTGTTTCTTCTGTTTTATTTATTTTTTTAGCAATATTAATTGAGCATAATTGGCTTGAGCGCTCTTATTCCATGCGTGACTTTTCCTTAAAAGAAAGAGTAATGACGCAGCCAAGAGTGTTATGGTTATATATTAAAATGATATTTATTCCTAACATTCAAGATATGGCCATTTTTAGGGACGATTTAATTATTTCTAAAGGTATTTTTTCCCCGCTTTCTACTTTTTTTTCAATGCTATTTTTAATTTTAGGTATGTTTTTATCTGTTTTTCTTGTTAAGAAAAAACCTATTTTTTGTTTTGGTTTAGGCTGGTTTTTATTGGGGCATGGTTTAGAATCTTCTATTTTTTCTTTAGAAATGATGTTTGATCACCGAAATTATTTTCCAATGATGGGGTTTATTATTATCATTGCTGATTTGTTAAATCATGTGAGAGATAAATGCCCTCTTTATTATAAAAATATTATTTTTATCTTGCCTGTTATTTTGTGTGCAAGTGGTACGTGGGTGAGAGCAAATACCTGGTCTTCTGATTTCACGCTATATGAAAATGAATCACGAAATCATCCACTTTCTGTTCGCGCACATACCCAGCTTGCAATGGCTTATGTTGATATGTTGTTGTTAAATGATAATAGTGTGGTGAATGATTCTTTTAATAAAAAATTATATGAAAAAGTAACACATCATTATAACTTGGCTTCTCAGCTTAGTAATAATGATATAAGTGGTTTTGTTGGTTTAATCAGATTTAATGATATTTTTTTACATAAAAAAGATCCTAATGTTGAAAACCTTCTAATCGAACGTATTGCTAAGGCACCCATTACAATAGATATGAATAAAAGATTAAAAGATCTAATTGGATGTCGTTATAGTGAGACCTGCGCTATCAGCCCTGCATTTTTAAATAGAATAATAAATGCACTTGAGGAAAATCCTTATTTTGAGAGAGCAGATAAATCTGGATTTTATAATGATTTTGGTGCAATTACGCTTAGCTATGGTCTTTATGATGCTTCCGTTTTTTATTTTAAAAAAGCTGTGGTGCTTTCACCTCAAAATGGTGATTATGTTTTCGGTTTATCAACGACTTATTATTTAATGGGTGAATATGACAAGGCAATAGCCATGCTGAATACAATTGATCGATCGACTTTGCCAAAGTCATATCTTAAAAAGTATCAAGATATGGATGATCTTTTAAAAAAGAAGAAGATTGATAAGACATAATATGAATTAAAAATCACCGTCTATAATAAAAATCGAGCATCTTTTAATATTCTTGTAATGTAGGACTTACGCAAAATCGCCCAGCTTTGTTGTCCTGCCTCGCCGTACAGCGTGTACTGTCTTCGTCAGGACGCCTTGTTGGAACAATTCTGCGTAAGTCCTATAGTATTTTTTAATATACAGCAGCGTGAGATAAAAGAATGGAACTTTCAATTATTATCCCGGCAAAAAATGAAGAAGCCTCTCTTGCGCTTCTTTTGCCAGATCTTAAAAAAAATTATCCCGAGGCTGAAGTTATCATCGTTAACGATGGTTCTAATGACGGCACTTTAGCGCTTTGTTTAAAGTATGGCGTCAAAATTGTGACGCACCCCTATAGCTTAGGAAATGGTGCGGCAGTTAAATCCGGTGCGCGTATCGCAACAGGTGACATCTGGATCACTATGGATGCGGATGGTCAGCATCAGCCAAAAGATATCGCTGATTTATTAAAAAAACTACATGAAGGTTATGACATGGTGGTAGGTGCAAGAGATAAAAGCTCTCAAGCCAATCGCTTACGCTGTTTGGGTAATGGTATCTATAATCGTGTTGCAACGTGGTTGGTTGAAAAACCGATTAAAGATTTAACCTCTGGTTTTCGAGCAGTACGCGCTGAAAAATTTAAAGAATTTATTTATTTGCTCCCTAACGGATTTTCATATCCTACTACCATAACTATGGCTTTTTTTAGGGCAGGTTATAGTGTTGCTTATCATCCTATTGTCGCTTTAAAAAGAGAAGGAAAAAGCCACATCAATTTAATGAATGATGGACTTAAATTTATGTTGATCATCTTTAAAATTGCAACACTCTATTCGCCTTTAAGAATGTTTATGCCCGTGAGCGCTTTCTTTTTTATTACAGCATGTTGTTATTATTTATATACATTTATCGTGTCTGAACGTTTTACCAATATGGGTGCACTGCTTTTTATTACCGCCATTTTGGTATTTCTCATGGGGCTTATTTCAGAACAAATTACCGTATTAATGTATCAAAGTCGAAAGCAGAATTTTTGATATATACTTTTTATTATAAATAAACTCTGCGAGAGTAAATAATGAAAGCGGTTATTTTAGCGGGTGGTTTAGGTACGAGAATTTCTGAAGAAACCCATACCAAGCCAAAACCTATGATTGAAATAGGGGGTAAGCCGATTTTATGGCATATCTTAAAGCTATATTCTTTTTATGGCGTAAATCATTTTATTGTGTGTTGTGGTTATAAAGGTATTGTCATTAAAGAATACTTTGCCAACTATTTTTTACATATGTCTGACGTTACTTTTGATATGACAACGAATGAAATGGAAGTTCATCATAAGCATGCTGAGCCTTGGAAAGTAACTTTAGTCGATACGGGCGAAAATACATTAACAGGCGGCAGATTAAAACGTGTCAGTGAATATATAAAGAATGAAGAATTCTTTTTTTTTACTTATGGGGATGGCCTTTCTAATATAGATATGCAAGCTCAAATTAACCATCATCGGCAGCATGGTAAGCTTGCGACCGTTACAGCGGTACAACCCGCTGGCCGTTATGGCTCTTTACTTTTAAGTGGCCAAAAAGTGACAGGCTTTATTGAAAAGCCAAGAGGGGATGGGGGCTGGATTAATGGCGGATTTTTTATTTTAAGCCCTGATTGCCTGCGTTATATCGAAGGGGATCACACGAGTTGGGAAACGGAGCCTCTTACACAATTAGCCGAAAAGAATGAATTAATTGCTTTTGAACATGCAGGTTTTTGGCATGCGATGGATACCTTAAGAGATAAAAAATTTTTAGAAGAACTATGGTCGGTAGGGAAAGCACCTTGGAAATTATGGTCCTAGATAATTCTTTTTGGAAAGGCAAACGTGTTTTTTTAACAGGGCACACTGGTTTTAAAGGCGCATGGCTTAGTCTTTGGTTAAAACAGCTTGGTGCGGATGTTTATGGCTACTCACTTACTGCTCCAACCACGCCTAATTTTTTTACTTTATGTAACGTTATTGACGATCTCAAAGAACATACAATTGGCGATATAAGAAATAAAGTTCAATTAGTTGAGGCTTTGAGTTTTGCTCGGCCTGAAATTGTATTGCATCTTGCCGCACAAGCTTTAGTAAAAACTGCTTATGAGCTACCTATCGAAACGTATGAAACAAATGTGATGGGAACCGTTAATCTTTTTGAGGCAGTGCGCAAGGTACGCAGCGTACGTGTGATTCTCAACGTGACAACCGATAAATGCTATGAGAATAAAGAATGGATATGGCCTTATCGCGAAGAGGAGCCTATGGGTGGGTTTGATCCTTACTCAAGCAGCAAAGCTTGCTCTGAACTTATTACCGCTTCTTATCGGCAATCTTTTTTTTCGGCAAAAGGTATCTCAGTTGCTAGTGCACGGGCGGGTAATGTTATAGGTGGAGGAGATTGGGCGCCGCATCGTTTAATTCCTGATTTTATGCGTGCGCTGGAAAAAAAAGAGCCTTTGTGCATACGTTTTCCCAAAGCCATTCGCCCTTGGCAACATGTTTTGGAGCCGTTATCCGGTTATTTAACACTGGCAGAAAAACTTTATACAGCAGGGGAAAGTTTTGCAGAAGGATGGAATTTTGGTCCTTCTTCAGAGGCGGCTTGTTCTGTTGAAAAAGTACTTCATACGCTTGCTGCTGCTTTCCCTCAGGCAAAATGGAATTGTGATTTATCCCCGCAATTACATGAGGCATGTTATTTAAAATTAGATAGCCATAAAGCACGTGAACGTCTTAACTGGTTTTGCAAATGGTCTATTGATGAAGCCTTACATAAAACAGCCGAGTGGTATCATGCCTGGTTACAAAACAAGCAGATGCGTGAAATAAGTCTTGAGCAAATCCACCAATATGAAATAGGGCTTACGCAGAATTGTTCCAGCAAGGCGTCCTGACGAAGACAGTACACGCTGTACGGCTAGGCAGGACAACAAAGCTGGGCGATTTTGCGTAAGTCCTATGAAAAAGTAGGAGTGGATAGGTGAAGCGTTTTGTGATGAAAGATACGCCCTTAGCTGGGTTGAAATTAATTAAGCGAGAATGCCTGAAAGATGAGCGTGGTTTTTTATCGCGTTTATTTTGTGCAGAAGAATTAGCTTCTATATTCAATATTGAAAAACACATTGTTCAAATTAATCATACTCACACTTATCAGGCAGGGAGTATTAGGGGCTTACATTTTCAACTTCCTCCTCATAGTGAAATAAAAATAGTAAGTTGTCTTGTGGGTAAGATTTTTGATGTGGTGGTAGATTTGCGTAAGAATTCGGCTACTTTTTTACAGTGGCATGCAGAAATTTTATCGGCAGATAATAATCATAGTCTGTTAATCCCTGAAGGTTTTGCCCATGGATTTCAAACGTTAACCGATGATTGTCATCTTATATATTGTCATTCGGCATTTTATGCGCCTCATGCAGAAGCGGGATTACATTATCAGGATTCAAAATTAGGTATTGCTTGGCCTTGTGAAACAACCTGTATTTCCAAAAGGGATCAATTGCATCCTTTTCTTTTAGAGACATTTAAAGGGCTTTTGATATGAAGTGTCGGCACTGTCACACACTATTAAGACATATTTTTTTAGATTTAGGTACAGCGCCCCCTTCTAATAGTTATTTAACCCAAGAAAATCTTAATAGCCCTGAAAAGTGGTTCCCGCTTCGTATTTTAGTGTGTGAGTTTTGTTGGCTTGTTCAAACCGAAGACTTTGCTGAACCAGAGGCGTTTTTTAACGCGGACTATGCTTATTTTAGCGGTTTTTCAACAACTTGGTTAAAGCATGCAGAAGACTATGTACAGCAAATGATGGTACGTTTTAGTTTAAATAAAGAAAGTAAAGTAATTGAAGTTGCTGCCAATGACGGCTATTTATTACAGTATTTTGTATCCCATCATATTCCTTGCTTAGGCATAGAACCTACTGCAAGTACCGCTGTCGCTGCTAGATTAAAAAATATACCTATAATAGAGGCTTTTTTTGGTTCAAAACTAGCTGAAAAATTAGTAATAGAAGAAGGTAAGGCCAATTTAATGATTGCTAATAATGTTTTAGCGCATGTTCCGGATATTAATGATTTTGTGCGGGGTTTTTCAGCTTTATTAAAGCCAGAAGGGGTGGCTACTTTTGAGTTTCCTCATTTAATGGCGTTAAAGGCAGGAAAACAGTTTGATACGATTTATCATGAGCATTTTTCGTATCTATCATTCACAACAGTTAATGCCATCTTTAATAAGAATGGGTTGGCTATTTTTGATGTTGAATTATTACCAACACATGGTGGTAGCTTGCGTGTTTTTGCACAAAAGCAGCATGAAGGTAAAAAGTTACAAAGTATCAATGTATCTAAATTACTGATCGTTGAAAAAGAGCTAGGGATGCAAAATCTTGTCTACTATAGTGAGTTTCAGCAAAGTGTTGAAAAACTTAAAAATGATTTTCTGTTTTTTTTACTTAAAGCAAAAAAAGAAAATAAAAAAGTAGTGGGTTATGGTGCGGCAGCGAAAGGGAATACTTTGTTAAATTTTGCAGGTATTCGCACTGATTTAATTGATTTTATTGTGGATCGCAACCCTGCGAAGCAAGGAAAATATATGCCAGGAAGTCGCATTAAAATTGTTTCACAAGAGAGGCTATTAAAAGAAAAGCCAGATTATATTATTATTTTCCCGTGGAATTTAAGTGATGAAGTGATGCGTCAACTCTCTTTTATAAAAGAATGGGGTGGGCATTTTGTAACGGCCATTCCTGCATTAAAAATAGAATAGGATTATTTAAAGTAAAGGGCGCTAAAATCACGTTTTCGTGGCTTTAAAACAAAGCCTTCGGCGTTTCTAATAGCCATAGTGTTATCGGGTAATTCAAAGTTATGCAATACAACGCCTGCACCTACCACGCTATTTTTACCAATCAGTGTGTTGCCAGAAATAATTGATCCTGGAAATAAGATAACGTTCTCTGAAATAAATGGTTTTTCATCGCCAACCCTTCCAACAGACACGTTTTGAAATATGACTAATTTATTTCCATAGTGAGTATTAACAAGAACAGAGCCTAATCCATGTGCTAAAAGAAAGATTTCCGGCATATTTACACAGTAAAATAACTCTATAGAGTTTAATGCACGATTTAAGCAAAAAATTCGCTCAGAGAGCTCTGTTTTCTGAGTTAATTGCCAATATTCATTTGAGACGAGATAAAGAAAAGTAGAGTATTGCAAAGTATTAAAATGATCAAAGGCATTTTCTTCAAAAGCGCGGACGGCTTCAAGAATAGGGCGCATTCTTTCAAGTGCTATATTAATAATACGGCCCAGTTCCTCTATATCACAATCTAAACCTTCAGCCGGGAACAGGCTATTTAATTGCTTGCTAATATATAGGGTTAAGTTACTAATTGATCCAGCTCTTAGGCGTAATGGGTTTTTTATCGTCATTCAAAATATCTCTTAAGTCTTAAATGATATTGAAAACAGATCAATATTATTGATTATATATAATAGCTAAAAAAATAAAAGCAAGCGCTCTTAAGCGAGATGTGGTTATTAGTCTATAGTAAATAAATTATAAGGCGCAGGTTTTGTTGTTACTCCGGAATAGATATGGAATATACCCAAAGTAATTGGAATCACCGGGGAGGCGGCAAGGGAGGAAATCCCATGAGCATAGATAAACTTTGTTATTGGGGTGAGTGAGCGTAGCCAACAATGCCGTGTTTTCAAGTACGAAGGGTATAGATATGGTGCCTGATATATTTAATTTTCAAGATGATATGAAGCAGGTTATCGTTACAGGTGCAACAGGCTTTATTGGTCAGCATATTATACCTCTGCTTCTTGAGAAAAATATTGAAGTCATTGCAATTGCAAGAGATGAAAATAAAGCAAGATTTTTTGATTGGTATTCTTCTGTTTCATTTGTTTCTTTAGATATACATAACGATAAAATAGATTTTAAATTAAATAAAGGCGTCGCCCTTATTCATCTTGCGTGGCAGGGATTGCCTAATTATAAGTCATTATTTCATTTTGAAGAAAATCTACCTAAAAATTATGAGTTTATTAAATCACTCATTTATAAAGGTGTTAATAATATTCTCGTAACGGGTACATGTTTTGAATATGGCTTTCAGTATGGCCCAATACCGGCGAATACAATTACCCAGCCTGCTAATCCTTATGCTTTTTCTAAAGATATACTAAGACAGTATCTCACTTATCTTAAGGTTGAAATACCTTTCAACTTAAAGTGGGCAAGGCTTTTTTATATGTATGGTCGAGGTCAGAATTCACTGTCAATTATTGCATCTCTTGACAGAGCGATAGACAGAGGCGACCCTATATTTGATATGAGCGGTGGCGAACAATTAAGAGATTATTTGCCTGTCGAAACAGTCGCTGAAAAGCTTGTTGAAATTTTTGAATCAAAAAAAGAAGGTAATTTTAATGTATGTAGTGGTAGCCCTATTTCAGTGAGACGGCTTGTAGAACAAAGAATAAAAGAACGAAAATCAAATATAAAAATAAACCTTGGTTCATTACCTTATTCTGATTATGAGCCTATGGCATTTTGGGGTAAATAGCTTATTTTTTTGAAAATTGAATTAGCATAGGGAGCATCCGCATGCTTAGTCTTTCACCCTCTATATTATCAATACCTGCTGTGCCTAACCGGCCTTTATTATCTTTAAATGAGCAAGAGATTTTTGGGAAATTGCTTTTAAGAAAGAATAGCGTGTTAAATTTTGTTGAGAACTCAGCTTTTGAGTCGACAATAGGAATGTATGATGAAAACTACCAGAATAGTCAGGCTTTTTCTCCCCAGTTTCAATATCATATGCGATGCGTTTTAGAGTTGCTTAAAAAAAATATTTCTTGTGGGGCAACAGTCGTTGAGGTGGGTTGTGGTAAAGGTGATTTTTTTAGCTTACTTGAAGAAAATCAGCTTTTCAAAGTGATTGGGTTTGATGCGACATATGAAGGTGATAATCCTAATATTTTTAAGCGATATCTATTAGGTAGCGATAGAATAAAAGCAGATTTAATTGTTCTTCGGCACGTTTTAGAGCATATTCCTAAGCCGCATGATTTTTTGCGGTTATTAAAAATAATATTTGGTACAGTTAAAATATATATAGAAGTACCTAATTATGATTGGATTTTAAAAAATCAGGCATTTTTTGATATAACCTACGAGCATGTTAACTATTTTTCACAAGACGCATTGTCCAAGATGTTCTCAAATAAATTGATTAGTTCAGGATTATTATTTGATGATCAATATCAATATATTATTGCACAAATAAGTGATTTTTCTGATGATTTTTCCAATGAGTATGAGGATGGCGCTTGGGCATTTATTGATTTTTATAAGTTATTTCCCTCTTTGGTTGATCAGATAAACACTATTGATAGCATGCTTTCTGAAAAACGACGTGGCTATATTTGGGGTGCTTCAACTAAGGGTTGTATGTTCTTAGCTCATTGTGCTGCAATGAATAGGCTGTTAAATAAAATTGATTTTGCTATCGATATTAACCCTCATAAAGTAGGTAAGTTTTTGCCAGGCTCTCGCATTTCAATTAAAGATAAAGCAGACTTTTATTGTGAGGCATCCGATAAAGACTTGCTTATTGTCTCTAACCCCAACTACTTAAGCGAAATTGTTTCACAGATAAAACTTTCTCACCTGAAAAATATTGAAGTTATCAGCCTATAGTTAAGAGAGGTAAATTAATCTACCTACAAAGAATTAATGGGCTGCTTTTTTCATGACCTCTCTTAAAACTAACTTTCTAAGTAACCTTCTAGGTAGCAGCATAACTGCAATTATACAGATTGTGATTATGCCTGTTTATCTACATTATCTTGGCCCTGATGGTTTTGGGCTAATCGGGGTTTTTGCAACTTTAGCAGGTATTACTTTAATTTTTGATATGGGGCTAACGCCGGCTTTAACAAGAGAGATTGCAGGACAAACAGCAACTGATGAGGGAAAAAAACAGGTACGTACAACCCTTAGAACGCTGGAAGTGATTTATATTGGTTTTGCGATTTTTTGTTTTATCCCTGCTTTTTTTAGTATTCCTCTGCTTGCGACTTCTTGGTTAAAAATACAACAATTGCCTATAAAGCTTGTTGAGCAATCATTACAACTGATGGCTGTGCAATTATTTTTTCAGTTGCCTATTTCTTTTTATACCGGTGGGTTTATTGGTTTGCAGCGTCAGCCTTTGATGAATGTGATTAATACCTCCATGAGTGCTCTACGGTTTATCGGTGCTATTCCTTTCTTGATTGATAAAAATCAAACGATACTTGTTTTTTTTAGTTGGCACGCCCTTATAACTGCGCTGCATTTATTAATCATTGCTTGTGTTTTGTGGCGTATCTTCCCTTCAGGCAAAACAAGATTTGATTTTGCTGTGTTTCATCGCACTAAAAAATATGCGTGTGATATGTTGGGCGTTACGATTGTATCGCTACTTTTGACAAGCTTAGATAAAATTGTTTTAAGTCGTATTTTACCTTTGGAAGAATTTGGTTTTTATATGCTGGCTTGGTCAATGGTAAGTGTTTTAACCCGTCCTGCGGGTTTAGTCATGAATGCATGGCTACCCAAAATGATTCAGCAGTTTACGTTGGGTGATGTTGTATCACTCACGCATACCTATCTTATTGGTTCTAGATTGGTTGCTTGTCTTGTAATGCCTTTTGCGGCTATGTTAGTTTTTTTTCCTTCGGATATTTTATTCATTTATATTGGTAATCATAATTATCCTCATGCCTTGCCTTATGTATTGATAATGTTATCCATTGGCGCTGCTTGTAATGCATTAATGCACATCCCTTATGCGCTGACCTTGGCAGCTGGCTGGCCTAAGTTTGCGCTATATCAAAATATGCTTGCTTGTTTAATTCTTCTGCCTTTGTCTATTGTGAGCGTATTATCTTATGGTTTGGTGGCCGGAGGTTTTGCTTGGTTAATGGTGAATGTTGGGTATATTCTTTTTTCAGTTTTTGCTATTCACCGAAAAGTGTTAATCGGTGTTGCAAGACGTTGGTACGCGATCAGTCTGCTGCCAGAGTTAGTCGTGATTTTAATTAGCATTTTTCCTCCTTTTTTGTTTTATCAATGGGGTTATTTTCCCTCATCAAGATACGGGCTTGGTTTAACATTAGCGGGAGTTTCTTTTTTAGTGGTAGGTGCTTCCTGGCTGTTTGGTTATAGATATATGAAGTCCAATGGGTAATGAAAGAGGTGTTTGCATTTTAAACACAAAAAACTATATTTAAAAACAGTTATATTATGTGAGTTATTTATATGGACGAAAGTAATGATCATGTACCGTTAAATCACACGGTCTTTGAGCCGTTAGTTAGTATCGTTATACCAACTTATAATCAGAATTTAGACTATCTAAAAGCCTGTATCGAAAGTGCCTTAAATCAAACCTATTCTAATATTGAAGTAATTGTATCTAATAATCATAGTACGAATGGAACAGATGAGTTTCTCGCTTCATTAATACATTCAAAAATAAGAAAAATTAAAACTAATTCTTTTCTATCAATGAATGAAAGTTTTGGTTTTGCTGCTTCCTATGCTGAAGGTGAGTATATTGCTTTTTTATCGTCTGATGACCTTATCACGCCAGATTGTATTGAAAAAATGATAAGTTTAATTCGTAAAGATGATAGGGTGGTTTTTGCTTTTGGAAATTTGTATGCTTCTTTACAATATGATGAGAGTTTAAGCGACAGAAGATGTTTTACTAGGTCTGATAAATTTCATGGCGTATTAAGTCTCTCTGAGGCATTTAAACTATTTGTCCCTTGGACGACATCATCAGGTTGGATGGCAGGCGCGATAATTAAAAAAAGTATCTATTTAAAAACTGGTGGCTTGGGTGCTTCATATTATAAAATAAATAGCGATGTGTGGCTTACGGCAGAACTTTTGCGTTATGGTTTATGCGCTTGCACATCAGATATTACTGCTTTTTTTCGTCTAAGAGAACCTGGTGTGTTTTCTGCTGATGGAGATCGAAGACTATTACAGATGGTTGATTGGGTTTTAGCATTGGATCACTTTCTGGAGGTTTCAGAAAGTATATCTCTTAGTGTTTACGATAAATTAAGAGTTAAATTAATTTATTATTTATTTCCACATAGAGTCGTTTATGTTGCATTAAGTTTTGTTTCAGAGTTTGGTCAGCCTACGCCTGAGCAAATAAGTTTTTTTGAAGCAGGTATAAAAATAAAGAACATTAAATATTTAAAAATGATTATGTTAATAGTTTTTCATCTGAAAAAATCTTATGCTGGAATTTTACTTAAATCAATTGTTTTTTTTTGGAATGCTTATAATAAACTTAACATGTTTTTAATAAGAGATAGAAAAAAATGATGAGCATATATTGCCCAGTAATATATGGAAATGGTGCATATGTTCTACATGAGAAATTATCTCAAAAAATTAAAAATTATGAGATTTTTTCAATTTCTCCCTATGCAGCGCTTTGTCCAAAATTAATGTCTATTTATAAGAAAGAAAATTGTATTATTCATAGTTCTCCAGATTTAGGGCCGTATATTTTATCAAATAAAAGTATCAATATACTGACCTTTCATGGATTTAGGATTGACAGGGAGTTTATTGATTTTTCATCCGTTGCACAAAAATTTTATTATAAAAATATTTTGGCGCCTGCAATAGTTTCTGCAGTTAAAAATGCTGATATTTTAACCGGAGTAAGCCATTTTATTGCTGATCTTGCAAAAAACACACTGAATATAAAAAAAGATATTCATGTGATTGAAAATGGAGTTGATCATAATAAATTTATACCTGTTAAGGAAAAAAAACCTGCAGATGAAAAAATTAAAATCCTTTATGTTGGTGCGTTTAAAAAAGCAAAAGGGTTTCATTTGATTGAAATGATATCAGATAAATTACCGAAAAATACTCAGATTATAATGATTGGTTCTGATAAGCATGGGGATAAAAAAGAGGGAAAAATTAGTTGGTTAGGTAGAGTTCTTCATGAAGATATGCCGTTTGTGTATCAAGATTGCGATATTTTATTATTTCCAACTTTTCGCGAAGGTTTTGGTTTGGTTGTGGCTGAGGCAATGGCTTGTGGGCTTCCTGTTGTTACTTCAAATAAATCAACTATGCCTGAATTAATTCATCATGGAAAAGGGGGTTATCTAACTGATTTTGGTGATGTAGATGCAATGAGCATGTATCTTAAAAAGCTCATAGAAAACCCAAGTCTTAGAGCTGATATGGGTGCCTATAATCGAGAAAGAATACTGCAACAGTATACCGAAGAAAAAATGATGATTGGTTATAACGAGTTATTTAGCCTTAGTAAAGATTTATCGTCTTGATGGTTTCACTAAGTATTTGATAGCGCTCATCACCAAAGCATGAAGATACCACTAACGTTACATTATTTAAAATAAATAATAGCTATTTGAGGGGCGCTCAATATGAGTGATAAATATCAGAAAATTTCATATACGTAAAAGTATTTGATCTGCTATATTTTAAAAATTCTTAGCTGCACTGATGCTTTATTTTAATGTGGCCTTATAAATTAGGCTGAGACTTTTCATATGTTTTTATATTTATAGTTGGAATTATTAGGTGCCATTTAATACATATACTTTTATAATTTTTATTAGTGTGGTGTTACTTGTTTATTATTCCCTGCCCAGATGGGTACAACGTAAAGCTTTTCTTTGTCTAAGTGGTTATATTTTTTATGCTGCATGGAATCCAATTTTTGTAACTTTATTAATTTTTTCCACTGTATTTGACTGGTCTATTGCCAAGCTAATGGTAAAACATCCAAAACAAAAAAAAATATTACTATGTGTCAGTATAATGATAAGTCTAAGTTTATTGGGGGTTTTTAAATATGGAGAGCTACTCCTTGTTACATTCTCTCAATGCGTAGCTTGGTTAGGTTGGGACTATCAAGCACCTGCTTGGAACATTGTTCTTCCGGTTGGTATTTCATTTTATACCTTTCAAACAATTTCCTATGTTTTAGATGTTTACCGTAATAAAGTTTCTGCAGAAAAATCATTTCTAGATTATGCGCTTTATGTCAGTTTTTTTCCCCAATTAGTAGCAGGCCCTATTGTTAGATCTGATGAATTTTTGCCGCAATGCGCCACATTAAAACCACTAAATTTTGAGCAGATTAGTTTTGGTTTTTGCTTGCTCATAATCGGCTTATTCATGAAAATTATTTTGTCAGATACGATCATGGCCCCTGCGGCAGATCTTGTCTTTAATTTTCCAGAACAGACTAATCCTTGGCAGGCATGGTGTGGTGTATTTGCATTTTCAGGGCAAATTTTTTTCGATTTTTGCGGATATTCTCTATGTGCAATTGCCATAGCAAAAACCTTAGGTTTTGATTTGCCTGAGAATTTTAAAGCACCCTACGCAGCCCTTGGGTTTGCAGATTTTTGGCAAAGATGGCACATTAGCTTATCTCGTTGGTTGCGTGATTATCTCTACATTAGTATTGGCGGTAACCGCATTTCTCCTGGAAGAACGGCACTAAACTTAATGATTACCATGATGCTGGGTGGATTATGGCATGGCGCATCTTGGTTGTTTTTATTATGGGGTGCTATGCATGGATTTTTACTCATTATTGAGCGGTCATGCAAAAAAATTTTTAAGCCTTATTATAGAAATAAAGCAGCATATAATATCCCTTTGAGTTTGCTGACGACATTGGTTATTTGTTTAACATGGGTTCCATTTAGAATAAAAAATTTAACTGATTTGAATGTTTTGGTTCGGTCGCTATTAGGTGTTAATACAACAACAGTATCGAATTTACCTCTCGAACATGAAACGTCTCAATTGGTTTTTGGTACATTTTTTTTTCTGGTTGTTTGGCATATTTTTAGGCGTAGCCATGATTATTTTCAGCTGATTAATAAACTATCGAGTCATGGGAAACTTTTTTTAGTGACGAGTTTATTGTTAGTAATTTATTTGTTTGGAGGTGGTGATGACCGAGCCTTTATCTACTTCCAGTTCTAATGCTAATGTTATTAATCAGCAAGACTGGTTTTTAGTTTTTATTGGCAGTACTTTTATTGTATTGGTAATAATTTTATTTTTTGAAAATAATTTACGTACCCTTCACTGGACGCCCACGCTGATTGATAACGCTGAATTATGGGCTCAAGAGCGAGCTAAAGCATCCCAGCTTAGCGATAAAGCTTTGATTTTGGTGGGCGCTTCACGTTTTCAATTAGGGCTAGATTTGCACGCATTAGAAGAAATGTCTTCTAAAAAACCGATCCAGCTTGCTATTGACGGTTCAAATGTTTTTGCTGTGTTAAAAAATTTGGCAAATGATCCGAGTGTAATGGGTAATATTATACTGGATTTAAACGAGGCTTCACTTGAGACTCTGCTTGTCAAAGATAAATCCTGGGATTGGGTGGAAGCGTATGAACACAAAAAACAGCAGCCTTTATACCGCTTTATTGATCAAAAAATCGATAAGCTTTTACTAAGTTATATGGTGACAAGGCTTGAAGGTGCGAAACCTCATAAAGTTATTTATGATTTAGCACTCAAACCCAAGCATCAAGCTAAGGGTAATTATCTCATTACAAATGATAACCGCTCTCGTGATGCAGACTACAGTAAGTTAGCTCTGCCATCTTTTTATCTGAATCGTATAATCCGCAATTTTGGGTCTACTCTTCCCGAAGAGCAGGTTCGTAAGTTTGAATTTGTCATAGATGCTTATGAAGCTGCAATTCCCACGCTGCCGCAAGGTAATCTTCAAAATTTTGAAGAAAGCTTAAGTGTGCTCATTTCTCTTTTGGAAAAAATTGAATCGCGGGGCGTTCATGTCACAATATTAAGAATGCCTTCAAGTAAACTAATTTGGAAGATGGATCAACAAAGATACCCGCAAGATTTATTTTGGAAAAAAGTCTTATTGAGACATTCTGCATCGTTTCACTTTGATGATTATTCTGCTCTCAATAGTTTTGATTTACCTGATGGTTCTCACTTAGATAAAAAAGATAAAAAAAAATTTACTGAAAATTTATTTTTAATCATAAAGCCTACCTTGATTTCTCCCTAGATTGCTTTTTTAAGTGCTTATTTGATGGATAGAATTATTCGGGCATTAGATGCAATAAGTTTTCAATGACAGGGGATTACCATGTCATTGAAATTTTAAATATTGCACTTAGGTTATTTTATTTAAATGTAAGTTATATTATTTTTTGTATGTATAAATTAAAGTTGGAATGATTGGTTCAAGCATTTTTAAGCATATTTTTGGCAGCATAGTTATTAATTTTAATAGTAAACCACCGCCTTCAATTTTATACATTAAGCCAATTGCTTCAAGTGTTTTTCCTTGAATAATAAAACCTGTTTGAGTAAGTAATCGTTCAGTTTTAGCAAGAGAGAGAGGCTCGCAGTCATAATTTTCACCTCGTTTCATCCATTTTAAATAGGGGGTTCTTAATGGCTTTGGTAACCAGCTCAAAAAAATGAGTTTATAATGTGGTTCAATTAACATCCAGCGATTTGGAACTGCAAGATAGCCTTTACCGTTTGATGAAAGCACGCGCTTTACCTCTTTTAAATGGGCTAATTGAGCTGTTATATCTCCCACATGTTCAATAACATGATTGCTGATCACTATATCAAAGCTCTCATCTTCGAATGGTAACTGAGTATCATGTACCTTTACAAAAGTATAACCTTGCTTTTCTAGGCGTTGATCGGCTGTATCAACGGCTGTTACTTCGCACTGTAACTCTGATTGACATGCAAAGTAATGGGCAATACCACCACTACCTGTGCCAATTTCTAATAGGCGGTATTTTATTTTTTTGTCTGTTAGTCCTAAGAGTTTTTCAATTTTGATCCCTTTTAATCGGCGCGAGGCTAAGTCTAGTAATGCGTGAGGCTGCCTATCACTCGAAAGGTTATGTTTTTTATCCAGTGATATCATGAGTTTTTCTGCAAAAAATTGCCAAGAAAATTGTCGAGCAAATATTTTTACATTATTTTTGGGTAGAGGGTTTTTAATTAAGTCAATAACAGCTGATGCAAACTCACTATTATTTCCTATTTCAATTAAACGGCCGCTTATGTTTTCTGCAATAGCGTCCACAACGCCGCCTACCGCAAAAGCAACCGTCTGCGTTCCATGTGCAGCTGCTTCAATTGCAACCATGCCAAAGCCTTCTATGTCGCCTGGTATGGCTTGGATCGGAAAAACATGTACTGATGCTAATTGATAAATCAAAGCTAATTGTTCTGAATGAATATTTAATTCACCAATAAATTTTACGTGAGAACTTAAATTCAGCTGTGAGATTGCATCTAGAATACTATCTTGACAATCGATTGCCGCATTTAATGCATGTATAGGCGGTTCACCCACAACAATTAACTGTGTTGTTGGATAGCATTTGAGAATTTGCGGAAAAATGTTTAAAAGAAATGGTTTTAAACCTTTTCTTTTTGTAATCCTACCAATAAATAACAAGAAAGGGCCATTTCCTAATTCATATTTTTTACAAAATTCAAGTGTTAGTGTTTGTGAAACTTCTTTTTGGTCGATATAGACACCAGGGTGAATGATATTAATTTTTTCTGATTTAATGCCCTTTTCTTTAGCGAGTGAAGCTGTAACGCTGCTGTTTGCAATTAAAATGTTTTGTGCTCGAATAAAAGGGAGCCAAATTGTTTGATAACCAATGTGATTCACTACGATATCTAGGCCGTGTATATAAGTTGCACAGATAGCACCAATTGAACGCGCAGCTAGCCATGCAATCGGCGCCATAAGCCCACTTCCAGCAAGTACAATATTTGGCTTAAAATCTAACGATGTTTTAATTGCAGCATATAAGCTAAGCGCTAAAAATAGTGGTAAGGGTTGAAGCTGAATTTCTTGGTAGGTTATGTTGGGAATATTTTGTAACTGAGAGCCTTTAGGGCAAATGACGCAGACCTGATTTTCTTTTGCTAGCGCATCTATGATATGCCAGTTTAACCTTTCCATGCCTCCTACTAGGGGAGGTAAGTTACGTGTAATGATCAAAATTTTTTTTTCTTTCATA
Source organism: Klebsiella pneumoniae (assembly GCA_945860125.1). Taxonomy (GTDB): domain Bacteria; phylum Pseudomonadota; class Gammaproteobacteria; order Pseudomonadales; family CAMAPQ01; genus CAMAPQ01. The sequence goes on along the minus strand of CAMAPQ010000003.1, from coordinate 36,372 downwards.
CGTAAATCGAGCCTATTATTTGGGTTGGCCTATTGAGTCTTTTTAGAGTATAGATAAAGCTTTAAAAAAAGCTGTGTTAAAGAGGCATCAGTTTCACCTTTGGGTTTTTTTAGGTATGATAGTCGGCTCTTTCATTTGCCTTATCTTTGAATCATACGCCGGAATAGCTCAGTCGGTAGAGCAGCTCATTCGTAATGAGAAGGTCGAGGGTTCGATTCCTTTTTCCGGCACCATATTATGCTTTAACGCAGTCCAGTTTGTTTAAATGCGCATAGCGCGCCGCCAAAATTTCACGTATCTGTGTTAACGCGACAGACCCCGTTTAATGACTCACAACTGTAATATTTAAAATGTATGCTGATTTGATCAGATTATGTACGTCATACGATCTGAGAATATAAATTATTAGGTGTCGTTAATATGTGGTGCTAATGCAAGTTCTGGGTCAACGGTTGGCTCTGTCGATACACAGATGCAATTTCAGATACAATTCCAGAGGCAATCTGGTGCTATTGAACATGTTTCTGGGCTTTTAAATAATATAAATGATGTAGATATTCCAAGAATGGGGGCTTCTGCTTTAAGAGAGATGCGTTTACCTAGATTGAACAACAATATGCTTGAAGGGACATTATTACTAGCAATTAACCGTGTTGATTTTCAAGGGCGGGGCGTAAATAATCTCCTTCAGAGCATTGGCGGTATTCGGAACACAATTAACTTATGGAATACTAGCGTTCTCGAAACTCATCGAACTTTAATAGACAGTCTTGAAATCAGTGAAGAGCAGTTAGGTGCTGTAAATGCGCAGGTAGAAGCTTTTAGAAATATATACGATATTCTACATACTTCATTAAATGAAATAGAAGCGGGCTGTAATAATAAAAAGTTAGAATTATTTGAAAAATGTCTGGACTTTTCAAAGGCACATTTAGAACTTTTAGTTAGTCATAACTCTTCAATAATTGAAGATTATATAATCTCTAGTAAATTGGTAAATATAGAAAAAATTAGAGATAAAGTTCAGTCTATCAAAGTATTTTTAAATAGTATGAATAGCTCCGCTGCTTTAGAAGGAATTAATTCTAATGGGCTAACTGAAAACAAAATTATTGTTGTTCAGAATAAACTAGAAATAGTAGAAAGCTTATTGAGAAATGCTAATGCAGTACAGCTTATTTCATCTTTACCAAATATTTAACCTGAGCTATCCCTTCGTACTTGAAAACACGGCATTGTTGGCCGAGCTCATTCACTCAAGTGAAAGTTCATCACCCACATCTCTGATGCAAAATCCTAGTGCTATTTTCTTCTCTCATGTCTCTATGTTCATATGCATTTATACGATTACGGAGGCAAGCGTTTGGCATTGGCTCAATAAAAAGTGCTCTCTCTGGAGATAATGCTGTATTGTCTAATTGCTATCCTTCCCCTGCCAGCTAGCAGTATCGTCGTGATTCTCTCACGCACGGTTCTTTTTGCGTCATACTTATTTTCTCAGTAGAATAAAACAGCTTTTCCAGCATCTATTTTTTTGTTTTTAAGAAGTTTTCATTTGTGAGGCGCTAAGTGGCAAATAATAACTATTTGGCAAGTTTGTTAAATATTAAGTTGGGTGAAACAACCTTTATTGGTCGTTTTCCAGCAAGATTTGTGGAAAAATTTGGCGTGCTAGTAGCTTGTATTGATCCTGATGAACCCTTTAAAAATGGTATTGAGTTTTCACGTCAGTATTCAAGAACAATGGTGCGTGCAGAAAGCTTAACGCTAGGGTTATGGGTTAATAATCTCAAAGTAACAAACTTTGTTTTAAATGATGGCGATACAGTCAGAGTGAACGCTGTAGAGTATTTTTATCAAGAAAATACACTATTAATAAAGGAAGCGTCATCTCGTGGCACTATTGATCAAGTTGAAAAAGTTGAATCTAGCCGTCACCAAAAAGTGGCGCTGAATTTATTTTTAATGACGCTTGTTTTTGCTGTAACGAGTCTCGTTATGGTTCTTGTTTTTACCGTATTACAACAAGATTGGTTGACGGGTGATGAGTCTGAGCTTGCTACGCAAGTAGAAGCACAGAAAAAGAAAGATGAAGCTCAGGACTCAACCGCTTTTTTTGTGCCTGATCAAAAGGCAGCAAATAGAAAAGCAGCAGCAGAGGAAGTATTAGATGCAGCGCTAGCAGCTAAAGCGCGTAAGGCTGAAGAGTCTAGCTTACCGCCTCAATCTGAAGATATGACCGAAAATGTGAGTGCTGCCGCAGAGATAGAGTCTACCTTTAATGCTATATCGATAGATGAATCTGTGCCTGTTACCAAAACTCAGCCTGTTGAAGTAACCCGGCAGATAGTTCCTGAGTTTAATTCTGAAGAAACAGGCTCAAAGTTGGAAAAATCTCCCCCTTTAATTGCGCCCGATAAGCCATCCACTGCTTCGCAAGTAAGCGTTGAAAATGCTTCTCCTTTTATGAAAGATCAGAATAGTTTTTTACAAGAAAAGCCTATTTCAAAAAAGCAAGAAAGTATTGATGAGTTAGAGCTTGATCAGGCTCAAAGGGCGAGGGTATTGGTGCGTAACTTTGATGATAAATATTTAGCGGGTGAGGGTAAAAGAATTATAAGTGAGGCTAAAGAGTTGGTGCAGGAAGCAGCCGTTTCAAGTGCTGATAAAACACGCTTAAGAGAAAAGATAGAGATGTTTGGTGATTTAGTTTCACAATATGAGCGTGGTAATAAATTATATCGTTCAGGCAATAAAGATGCTGCTTTTAAAGCTTGGCTTAATTTTTTAAAAGAAGAAAAAAATGTGTTGGGTGAGTCTTCAAGTAAATACGCACTTGAAGTAAAGGGAATTGCTGTTGAAGCATTATTGGTGCGCGCAGAAAAACTAGAAGAGCATGAACAACACCTTGAAGCTTTTAGTTTGCGTGAGGCGGCGGCAAAAGTGGAGGACAGTGAAAGTGGCATTGCACATAAAATGGTAAAAAAAACAGTTGGTCGCGCGGAAAAACTAATGAGTCTTGCTGAAGATAATGAAGATCTTAATATTCAAAGTGCTAAAAAATATTGGCAAGAAGTGCTTGAAATTTTGCCGCAAGAGCATGCTTTAGCGCAAAAAGCGCAATCAAAATTAGCCTGGTATCAATATCAACAACCTAATGCTGGTGCGCCTTCTTTCATACCGCCAAAATCTCAGAAGTAATTTTATTACTTAATTTACACTGTTTAATGTTTGTGAAAGGTGAGAAAAATGATTAATTTTAAAGTCGTTGCATTATTTTTAATGCTTTCTTTATGCTCAGGCTGTGTTTCTTTGAAAAAAATTAAAGTGGTTGATCATGATCCTAAGAATAATCCTTCTGATTTTTTTCAATCTGAAATGAAAGAAGCAGATCAACTTTATGCGTTGGGCTCTTTGGAAAAAGCTGAAAGCATTTATTCTAAATTAGCTGCAAAAAGCACTCAAGAGCCTATTGTTTATTATCGCTTGGGTAATATTGCCTTTAAAAAAGAGTCATTAAAAAAAGCAGAAGAATATTATGAAAAAACACTCGCGCTGGTGCCTGCGAATGCAAAAGCACATTTTAATATTGCGATTGTTCATTTAATGTTGGCGCAGAAACATTTTCAAAACTATAACGCGAACATTCCCCCCGGCACAGAAACGCGAAATATTCAGCTCATTATGCAGCAGTTAGATCAGTTTATGAGTAACCAGCTAGGTTCAGGTGCAGGTAGTTCAGGTGTGCCGTCTTCTGCTGTTCCTGCTCAATCTGCTAAACCTCGTTCTTCACGTGATTCTTCAAGTGATAAAGAAGAGCAGGATCATCTTGATTCACTAGTAAAAGAATTGCAGGGTTTATGAAAGCACTTATTCAGCGCGTGACGCAGGCTGAAGTCTGCATTAAGGGATGTGTGAAAAGTAAAATTGATCAAGGATTATTAGTTTTTGTCGGTGTTGAGAAAATTGATCAAGCAGCTTTAGCGGTAAAGCTTGCTAAGCGCATTCTGGCTTATCGCATTTTTGTTGATAATAATGACAAAATGAATTTGAGCGTTACAGCTTCTCAGGGGAGCATATTAGTTGTCTCGCAGTTTACTTTGGTTGCGAATACACGCCAAGGTAATCGCCCTGGTTTTTCAACTGCAGCCTTACCTGATCATGCACTAATGCTTTACCATCTTTTTGTTCATACGCTTGAAGATAGCGGCCTTAATGTTCAAACTGGTGAATTTGGTGCGGACATGGCGGTGTCTTTGATAAATGACGGCCCTGTTACATTTTTATTGGAAGAATCTTAATAACCTGAGCTCAACGCAAGGGCTTCTAACCTTTCAAAATAATCCAAAACTTCCTGGGGATCGCACTGGAATGTCTTGTATGGCTGATAGTGGGAAAGGGTAACGTTCAAGTACACGATTGCAATTCATGAAGCACATCATTGAAGCCGTTTAGCTTTTATCTTGCCGAGTCATCGGCAAGATGCAGGGGATCACTCACTTTTACCAGCGTCATTTTTGATTTATTCAGGACTTACGCAAAACTGCCCCAGCTTTGTTATCGCGCTTAGTCGTACGACTTGTACTGCCTTCATCGCGACGCCTTGCTAGGAAAGTTTTGCGTAAGTCCTATTATTAATATTTACGCCGCCAAAATAAATAAAACATTAGGTGCTTTAAATTAGCATTATGTTTTAGTTGCATTCTGTGATTTGTTTTGTGATGCTATGCGTTACCACCGCACACTTCATTAGACCACCGCACACTTCATTAGACCACGACATACTGCATACAGAACCTGTGATTCGCTCATATTAAAAGGAAAATTATTTATGAAGGCATGCTTTACACGTCGATTTGTTGCCTAAAAATGAGTAAAAACTGAAAAAAATATTTTAAGGTAATTTATGATCAAGATGTCCTTGATGTTGTAGAAAAAATTAATTGGATTGTCATCTTTAAAATTAATAGAAAAATGCATTAGGATTACAATTTAAAAGAGGTGTATCTTAAGCGATACAGGATTTATTTTAATTGACATACCTCCGCGCCTAGCTATGAACCTATTTTGAATTAAAGTGGAGAAATGATCATTATGATTTGGATTGTGATTATTGTCGGTGCGATACTTATCTATGCTTATCCAAAACAATCGCTTGAATTTTTTAGAAAAACGGTATGGTTTATATTATCTATTTTTAATCCAAAAATGGTTGAATCTCAAAATGAGCTCAACATACTTATGGGTCCAATATATGAAGTCACAAATAAGTCGAATACCGATTTGGCATCCAGTACAAGTCGTCATCCTTTTGAAATATTTTCTACTGCCCTCAATAAAGTTAATGCCGAGCCTTTCCTAAAAAAATGGGCAAGTTATATTGAAAAAAGTAAACGCTGGGGAAAAAATAATCATCCTGTGCATAATGATATTCTCCAACTATTCGATATTGTAGGGCGAAAAGTAGATCGTTTGGATGATAAAAATGATCGAAGAGGATTTGAATTTATGCTGTTGGCTCGGGACAATCGAGCCTTCAGGTTAGCACTTGAATATAACGTAAATTATACGCCACCTGGAATAATAGCTATGTTTGCAAGATGGTGTCGTATGGATAAATTAACTTCTTTTGTTATCGAATGTTTTTCAGATCCTACCTTTCTTAATAGTCTCTATATAAAAGCGAATGGTGATTCCAGATTCGGACTGATTTTGGATGTTATTGGTATTTACAGAGAGGATTGTTCGATTAAAGATATTCAAACGCGTTGGGAAATTATTCAGAGTAGTCAGTTTTGGAAGGGGTGGCCTTCCTCTCAAATTGATTATAAGTATGAAACATCAAGAATTATCGATAAATATCTCATGGAGCATAAGAGTTGATTTTTAATTTTCCGCTTGTCTTTAGCTTGTCGGATTTTACTTTTCGCGAGTATTCCGTCTGTAAAAGATGCCTCGCTGTTAATCTAGGAGGCATCTTTTATATGTGTCAAATGATTCTAAAGTTTGCGTAGCATAATCATGAAAATTTACTATCAAAAATCTAAATCTGGTCTAGCGGTAAAAGTTCTACAATAATCCTAAAGCGATTGATATATGCTTTGCATGAGCTATCGATAACGATGCGTGTTCCGTTGTAATTCATTATCCAATTGGGCGCACAAATATTTCCCCCGCCGTCCACGCCCAGTATTTCTCCTCCAACAACTCCAGAAAATCCCTCAAATTGAAGATGAACAATACAGCGTGAATATCCGTATACTGGTGAGCAACTAGCACCGTAACCTTGTGCAAAGGAAATATCTTCCCACTCGCCCCCATAATACTTCCATCCTGTATCTAAGCCGATCACTCTTTTATTAAGTCTAACCTCTTCTTGAAGAGCATTAAGCTGGCTCTGCAACCCGCTTAATGAAGGTCTCGGCTCAGCTGCATAAGTTTGCGAAAAAATAGGCAGTAAGCTTGTTAAGAAAATAAAAATTATTCCATGCAAAAATTTTCTGAAACTAAATGATATTGAGTTTTTCATTAGGCGAATCCTTCCGATAAAAGTTGGTTTTTGCGCACTTTAAAACTAAAAATTTGTAAAAATTTTTGCGCTATCGTTCGTTTTGATCGCCAATGAAACAAGCCTGCCATCAATAATGAAATAGAATATAACGCGAGAATACTGGGTTCTGGCACGGCTCTTATAAGCGAAATATCATCGATGTTGTAGAAAAAATTAATTGCCTTGTCATCTTTAAAACTAATAGAAAATTGATTGAAAAAATATCCATTGGGATTAAAATTAAAAAGATTATCATCAATAAGTAGCCCAGTATAATATGCAAAACCACCATCTGCTAAAATACGATGATTAATCGTATTACCAATAATGAGATTGTTTAGGCTTGGAATAGTGATTGAAATATCATCTTTTTCCAAAAGATCACTAGAAATAAAATGCATCCCTACACCAAACATTTTAGATGCCCAAGGGTTTCTTGGGTTGGAATAGCTATACGATAAAACATCACCATCAGAAAATTGATTGTAATTATCAGGGTCATTTGCACCAAAATAATAATCTCCTGAAGTTGTGTTAAAACCACGGGTTCTAATCGTTTGATGACCAGAGCTAAGTGTGAGACTCGATTGGAATGGCAATCCCTGACCACCTCTGTCTAAATTGGCGGTATTAAGTAGGTATTTTTTGGGAGGCCTTGGGTCGCTTACGAGTGCGTTGGCAGCCCAAAGATAGTTGGCTTCATTATCAAAACTTATGGGGATGGCGAATGTTTTATGACACATTAATATTGTCGTTAAGCCTATTAAAATTAATTTCACTAAATGCAATCTGTTCATCATTCTAGCTCCTTGTAAAAAGAATAAAAAAACTTAAGAAATTAAAAAGGCGGAAACTTATTTTAATTGGGTGACTTCAGGTTAAAAGAAGAAATGAAAAAGTAACGCTATGCGCGCTTACTATAACGTTATGGGTTACTATAAGAGCGCCGGTTTTTGCAGCAGTGTTGCTGGCAAGAATAACCACAAAAATGGCTTGATTGTTAGGCTATTCCTGTTGTTTTATTTAGTCAATATTTTTTTAAGGATTATTTTTTTTCGAAAATCGTGAAAATTTTTTACGGTATAAAAGTTGAAAAATAAAAGCCATAAACTTAACAAGCCCCATTGATAATTAAAATGAGGCTTGAAAATTTTAGAAAATAAGATGCGCGCTATAATCCGGCATTAGCCTGTGGCCGCAAAATTTCAACAACTAGTCTGTAGTGACTAAAAATAGCTGAGCAAGCGTCAAAATTTGAATAAGTTGGTATAATTTTAGTGCCTGTAGAATCGATCATCCAATTGGGTGAGCATTCTCCTATTTTGATCGGGCCGCTGATAACTGAGTCATCTTTATTATCTTTTTTCTGTAGCTGGAAGTGAACAATGCAGGGTGTGGGTACAACAAAATTATTTAAATCGGTCAGGTCTGAGCAGTTAGAAATATTAGTTTGACTGAAATCAATATTATGCCAATAAGGGTAACTAACGCCTTGCCACTGTGTGTCTAACCCAAAGATAATTTTATACTGTTTCTCAAGAAAAGTAGTAAAGAATAATTCTAAATTATCAAGCTTCTCCTGCAGGCTTTTTATGGTAGGCTGAGTTATTTCGGCTCTCGCGAGTAAAGGTAGAAATAACACAATAAAAGTTATTGAATAAAAAATAGATGCTTTTTTTGATCTAACATAGAATAGGCTATTCATGATTCACATCCTTTTAATTAAAACCATATTAAATATAACCCGATATTTAACTTGTAAAATCAATCTAACTTTTCCGGCAGTTTAGGTGGCGGCAATATTTCAACGATCATTCGAAAATGCGTAAACCCTAATGAGAACAAACAACCTGTATCGTTAAGCATAATTTTTTTCCCTTCGTTATCTATTGTCCAATTAGCTGAGCATTCTTTCCCCGAGGTTATAGGTGCACCAACCATTGATCCATCTGCTTTTCGTAGCTGTAAGTGAACAATACAAAGCGCAGTTTTATCTGGTGTATTCACGCAGCTTTTAGTAGAAGATTGACTGAAATTAATTTCTTTCCATGTTGTGTCAAAAATATATGCCCACCCAGTATATAATCCATACAGTCTTTGGTTGGGGTCAATAAATAAATCGTTTACTCGAAGCTCAAGAGCATTAATTCTATTCTGCAACCCACTCAAAGAAGGCCTTGTTTCTGCAGCATAAGCACGTGAAAAAATTACTAATAAACATACTGTTAAAGTTAAAATTATCGCGGCTGAAAATTTTTTAACCTGAAAAAAAATAGAAATATTCATGGCATGCAACACTCCAAGTGAAAGTTGATTTATTCACGAATCAATACTGACGATCTATACCCTTCGTACTTGAAAGCACGGCATTGTTGGCAGCTCTCATTCACCCCAATCACATAGTTTATCTATGCTCATGGGGTTCACTTGTTTGCCGCCTCACCGTGATTCCAAGTACTTTGGGTATAAAGGTAGTATTTATATTTTGTTCAGATCTCAGTTTATCGGTGTCGTAGTAAAAACTTCAACAATAATTCGATACTCACTGAGATTTGAAGCGCAACTATCGGAAGGACCAATAAATTGGATGTGTCTGCTATCGCTCCCTAATGCCCAATTTGCCTGGCAACTATCTATGGCGTAGTTAAAGTGAATAGGGCCACCGATTACCAGTGATTCATTCACTTTTTTAAGTTGTAAGTGAACACCGCACCGCAGCTGATCGCATCCAACTGAAGCTTGTCCATGATTGATTTCAAATAAATTAGTGTTGTTTTTCTCTTGCCATCCAGTATCTAAGGCGATATATGAACCCATATATCTGTCGCTAATTCTTTCAAGCTCAGCTTGAAAGCCGATCATCATTTTTTCCTGCATTTCTAATTCATTTGTCAGGCTCTGAAGAGAGGGGCGGGTGGCTGCATGAGCCTGTGAAAATGTCAGTAAAAGGCTAAATAAAGTGAGCGCATGAATGATGAAAATGTTGCATTTTTTCAATAAAGAGTGATGACTCATGATTTAAATCCTTTTGGAAAAAAATAATTGAACTTAACTTAAAATTACCCATACATTAAACCTAATAAAATCTTTATCAGAGCCCACTACCCATTATGATTGATTTTAACGATGATTCTGTAACTGCTAAAAGTAGATAAGCACAGATCATAAGCTAAGAAATCCAGCTTAATTTTCGAGCCGTCAAGAATCCAATTAACTTCGCAGTCATTTACCTTAATAGGCCCACCGATGATTGTTTGATCATCAGCTTTTTTCATTTGAAGAAAAATATCGCACCGCACCTCTGAGCAGCCCGGCCTATCGCTTTCCAATAGGTAGATATCTTTCCACTGATTATCATCAATTCCTTGCCATCCAGTATCTAGTCCTATATAAGATCCTAAACCTTCTCTGAAGACTAATTCTAACCTGTAGTGAAGAGTGTCCATTCGACCATATTGACGGCCAATCCGTTCATTTAGCGATTTAAGAGTGGGTGCAGTCTCTGCTGAATAAGCTGGTAAAATGATTGGCGGTAGGCATATTATTAAAATTGATCCTATCGTAATTAAAAGTTTTTTAAAGTTGAGTAAGTATAGTTTTCTCATGGCTCATGATCCTTCTAGTAGACACTGATTAGTTATCAAACCTATGAAAAATAATTTTACTGAATGCAATTTGCTCATTTCCCTAACGCCTTGTAAAAAGAATAAAAAACTTGAGAGACTAAAAAGGCGGAAACTTATTTTAATTGGGTGACTTCAGGCTAAAAGAAGAAATGAACAAGTAACGCTATGCGCGCTTACTATAACGTTATGGGTTACTATAAGAGCGCCGGTTTTTGCAGCAGTGTTGCTGGCGAGAATAACCACAAAAATGGCTTGATTCAGAGGCTACCCCCATTATTTTATTTGGTCAATATAATTAATCTATAATTAAATGAATTTAATTGTTCTGCTTTATATGGCGGTTTTAACTAATGCATAAACTTTCACCTGCTCATGCTTACCGACGTGAAGGTAAGTTGAGACTGATCGAGCTCAAACTTTCAAATATAAATCAATTTTTTAATTCGCTTGATCCTTCCCCTTTTCATAGTCGTGATCTCGATGATGAAGCTGTTGAATGGTTAATGGATTCAATGCGAGAATTATATTTTCTTGAAGAAATAAAACTTGTTATTTATTTGCCTTCTGATATTGAAAACAATACTGAAGCGATGATTCAACAAACAATTAATTATTTTTTTACGTATCGTGCGCTTGTCCATCGCCAACACTTAAGAAATATTTTGCGAGATGGCAAGATAAGCTTAGTTATTGGTTTAGTATTTCTTACTTTTTGTGTTGCGTTAATTAAATTACTGCCTGTGTTGGGCGGTGGGGCAGATGTGTTACGTGAAGGATTGCTCATTATTGGGTGGGTTGCGTTTTGGCGACCCCTTCAAATTTTTTTATATGATTGGTGGCCTTTTTTGCGAGATGCTCGCCTTTGTGAAAGAATTGCAAAACTACCCGTAGAAGTACGTATATACCCAAAGTAATTGGAATCACGGTGAGGCGGCAAGAGCGTGAACCCCATGAGCATAGATAAACTATGTGATTGGGGTGAGTGAGCGGAAGCCAACAATGCCGTGGTTTCAAGTACGAAGGGTATACATCAAAAATAAAATTCCCCTCTTGGGCTGCCTCTCTCCTTCTCGTGTAACGGTGCGCAGCACAATTAACATGAAAATGAAATTAGTATTAGAATACTCATCACCTTGAATGCCCATACGAGAGATGAATAATGTACGAAACTTATTTTGGTTTTAAAGCAAAGCCTTTTACCATCGCGCCTAATCCTGCTTATTTATATATGAGCCATCAACATCACGAAGCTTTGGCGCATCTTTTTTTTGGCGTGCAAAGTGATAATGGTTTTATCGTTATTACGGGTGAAGTCGGTACTGGGAAAACAACTTTATGTCGTTGCTTTCTAGATCAGGTACCTGAAAAAACCGAAGTTTGCCTTGTATTAAATCCTCGAATGAATGCTATTGAAATGCTTGCTTCTATTTGTGACGAGTTAAAAATTACGCATCCCAAAAGCGAGACTTCAGCCAAAATATATGTTGATCTCATTAATAAGCGTTTATTAGAAAATCACGCCCAAGGTATGCGTACCTTACTTATTGTGGATGAGGCGCAAAACCTTTCTGATAGTGTTTTAGAACAATTGCGTTTGCTAACGAATCTTGAAACGAATGATCGAAAGCTTTTGCAAATTGTATTAATTGGCCAAACAGAATTACGCGAACGTTTTGAGAAGCGAAACTTAAGGCAGCTTGCGCAGCGCGTGACAGCGCGTTATCACCTGGTCTCTTTAACTGAAAAAGATGTAGCGGAATATATTCGCCATCGTTTAATTGTTGCGGGAGGGCGAAGTGGTATTTTTTCTGATAGTGCAATAAAGAAAATTTTCTTTTACTCCAAAGGTGTGCCTAGAATTATCAATAGTTTGTGCGATAGAGCGTTACTGGGTGCTTATGCTGGTAATGAGTGGATAATTGACGGTAAAATTGTAAAAAAAGCAGCTCAAGAACTGCTCGGTATTAAACGAACGAATACCGTAAAAATACTGATTAAAATAACGACGAGCTTATTAGGATTGCTCTTTTTAGCTGTCATTATTTATTCAGGCATGAAAATTTATGAGCCAATCAAAGAAAAATTAAAAACAAAATGGCAGCTTTATTCGCCCCAAATTATTAAAGAGAAAACTGCTTTGCAGGAGGTAAAAAAGCCTATTGCTGTCATTTCATCGCCGCTGCCTGCTGATTTATCTGGTAAGGAAAATAATGCGTTAAGTCAGCCATTGCCCAGTGAAATTATTCAATCGACATTGCCCATTTTAGAGAAGCCAGCCATTAATCCTGTCATTAATTCTGCCATTAATAGTTCCGCTATTGAAGAAACGGCGCCCTCTAAAGAAAAAAAATTCAGTCATAATTTTTATAAGATTTTTGAAAGTACAAATATTTCAGAATCATCTAGTTCTGAAGCAGCATGGCAAAGCTTGTTTATGCAGTGGGGAAGCCCTGCCATTAATACGCACGCTTTAGAAGAAGGAAACTTACTTTTGTCTGACGCTTCCTCGTTAAGTCAAAGTAGAGCTGATTTTGGCTATTTTGCTGAGTCTGAAGCTTGGCAAATGCGTTGTTTATCTGCACAAACAGCCGGCTTAACTTGTTTGTCGCGTCAAGGCGATCTGAATATTTTAGCGATTTTTAACATGCCTATCGTGATGAAACTCGTAAATGTAGATAAAACAAGTTTTGGATCGAGAACGCGTTATGCGTTATTAAATGGGTTGAGCCATACTCATGTGCGGTTGATAATTGAAGGTCAGGAATACTTGGTGCCTATCAGAGAGTTGCAGCGTTACTGGACGCGGGATTATCTCCTATTATGGAAAATGCCCGCTGACTTTAAAGGGACTTTGTCACCTGGTGCAAAAGGAAAAATGGTTGTTTGGCTAGAAGCGCAATTAGCCCAATGGGATGGTGGGCAGGCTAACCATGGCGCTAACTTAGGGCCCAATCAAGCTATTGAGAGTGAAGTAGCTACTTATGACCAGCCTCTTGTTGAGCGTGTGAAAGCGTTCCAAGCTTCAGTGGGGTTAGAGCCGGATGGCATGGTGGGCATTAATACTTTTATTCTATTGTCACTAAGAGGTGATAAAACAGCGCCAACCATTAGCGAGTAACGTTATTAGGACTTACGCAAAATTGTTCCAGAGGCGTCACAATAAAGATAAAAGATAGTGAGGGTGAGTGTGTCATATATTTTAGAAGCGCTTAAAAAATCTGAGCAGGACCGTAAAAAAAGCGAGTCGCCTAATTTTTATTCGATTGAGTCCGCTGTATTGCCTGAAAGAAACCGCCGTAATATTTGGGCTTGGTTTTTCATGGGTTTGCTTTTACTGAACTTGAGTTTTTTTGCGAGTTATTTATTTTGGAAGTATCAGTCTAAAGTGCCCCAAGCGCAGGAAGCGGTATTGTCAGCGCCGATTAAATCGGAGTCTTTGGCGCCCGTACAAGCTCAAGCAAAGCCACCTGTGGCACTACAGAAAAATTATCAGCAAGAGCGCGAAATTGTGACAGCCAAGGCAGTGATTAGAACGCATAATAATGCGCCAGAACAAACGCAAATCGTAAATGATGAGGCGCAGTTTGAAACAATAGGCCCACAGTCACGTCGTTACGCTGAAAGTCTGCAAGTAGATGAAGAAGAGCCTAATAAACTGCCTTCTCCTTATGATTTACCTAAAGCCGTTCAATCTGCTTTGCCTTCACTTCATTTTGATTCGCATATGTATTCTTCTGATGGTCCCTTTCGCTCTGTGATTGTGAATGGGCAGTTATTGAAGGAAGGCGAGTTTATTGAAGAAGGGCTTATGTTGGTTGAAATTACTGAAAGTGGCGTTATCTTAAATTTTAATGGCCATATATTTTCAATGCCAGTCGTTCAAGGTTGGGTGAATGAAACAAGTCGATAGTTTTTTGGCAAGAGAGCTTTGTGTAATGACTTGGCAGCAATTGTTAAAGATATTTTTTTTTGCCTGTTATTTTTTTATGGTTTAATTTTTTCATACGCTACGGTTGCAGAAGAAGTAAAAGTTGCAGAAGAAGTAAAAGCGCCTAAAAAATTGAAACCTTTAGAGTGGGAATTTACAGGCGAAGGCAATAAAAAAACAAAAGAAAATATTCGTTTTTATCTTGAAGAAGCGCAAAAAAATATTACTAAAACATTTATTCGCGAAAGAGGTGAAGAGACGTGCTTAGCTGCGTTAAAATCATTGGGTTATTATGCTGCTGAGTGTGATGTCTCTTTTGAAAAATTAGAAAAGAAAAACAAAATAAAAATACAGCTAGTCTTAGGCGAGCCCATCAGAATTGATGTTTTAGCTTTAGTCGTCAAAGGCGATGCTTTGTCTGATCCTGCCTTTAAAGCATTGGGTAAAAATGCGCCTATCAAAGAGAAAGATATTTTTCATCATGGTAAGTATGAGCAGCTGAAAGAAAATTATTTGAATGCTGCTTTAGCGCGAGGCTATTTTGATGCTGAATTTAAAGAAAAGAAGGTAAATGTTTCTTTAGAGAAAAAAACGGCATCCATTACTTTATTGTTTGATAGTGGTAAACGATATCGTATTTCTTCTTTGGTTATTACAGGTTCCTTATTACGTGAAGCCATTTTTCATCAAAGATTACCCTTTAAAATGGGTGATTATTATACAGCTGATGAGCTAGCTCAATATCGTTTGAGCTTAATAAAAACAGGTTATTTTAGTCAGGTAAAAATAAATCCTGACTTTGAAAAAGTAAGCGGTGAAACGCTTCCTCTTAAGATAGAAGTCATTATGCAGTCTAGACGAACCCTTAAGGTAGGGCTTGGTTATGCAACCGATGTCGGCCCGCGTGTTTCTTTTGGTTGGCGTCAGCCATGGGTGAGCGATAAAGGCCATTCTGTTTTGGTGGAAACGAAATTATCTGCCAAGAAAAATATTTTAGAAACACGTTATCAAATACCTGTGTTGAATGATTTTCTTCAATATTATGAAATAGGGGCTGCGCATAAAACTGATGATATTTTAAATACAAAAACTTCTTCGCTGAACTTTCAAAAAGTTAAAAATTTTGAGTCAGGCTGGATGATGGGACGCTTTATTAAACTTGCAAAAGATGAGTTTATTAATGATGGTTTAGAGGATGTTTCTATTTCGATTGTGCCAGGTATTTATTTTGAAGCGGTGAGCAAGGATGGCACGTTGATAATCAATGAGGGTAATTTAAAGCATTATGAGTTAGATACCAGTGCGCGAGCATGGGGTAGTGATCATGATTATTTACGTTTGACAGGGTTAAATCGATGGATTAAAAAAGTTTCAAAAGAAAATCGCCTGATTTCTCGTTTTCAGTGGGGCGCGGTTGTGAGTGAAAGCGAAGTGTCTGATTTACCTGAAACAGTTAGATTTCGTGCGGGAGGGGATCACTCAGTGCGGGGTTTTTCTTTTGAGTCGCTTGGCGTTACAAATCAAACTTCTGGTTTGTTGGAAGGTGGGCGTTACTTGGTGGCAGGTTCTGTTGAGTATGAAAAACCGCTTATTGGTCGTTGGAGAGTTGCTTTTTTTGCAGATAGCGGCTCTGCTTTTACGAATAAAATTGAGGCAAAAACAGCCATAGGTTCTGGTATAAGATGGTATTCCCCTTTGGGGCCTATTCGTTTGGATGTGGCCTATCCTTTGGATTTTGAAAAAAATATTCGGTTCCATTTGACGATGGGGCCTGAGTTTTAATTATGATGCGGCTATTCAAAAGTATTTTTTTCTTAGGCTTCTTTATTTTTTTTATGCTGTGGCTTTTTCTTGCCACAGAATTTGGCGTTCAATTTTTTTATAAAGTTTCGGGGCAAAAAAAAGCGCCTTTTGTCATTGAAGATATGAGTGGTTCCTTATTAACCGGTTTATCTTTAAGTGGTGTTTCAGTTTCTTTTAATGAGTCATCTTTATCCTCACTTTATATTGATCATCTGTATTTTAAAGCAAATCTGTCTGATTTATTGGTAGGCAGAGTTTCTGTTGATCATTTATGGCTGGATCAGCTTGAGTTGTTTTTTGAAGAATCAGATAAAAAAAAGAGTTTTGAGAATATTTTTTATGGCATAAAATTACCTGCATTAAGATTGCCTTTTTTATTTGATGTTGGCGATATTAATATTAAGTCGGTTGTCTTACATAAAAAAAATAACACCCTTAATTTTCAGGATCTGTATTTTTTGGGGCATTGGGTAGAAGAAAAATGGGTTCTTCAAGAAGGGCACTTTAAACACGATAATCAATATGTCGTTGAGCTTAAAGCGCATGGCAGTAGTTATGCTGATTATCCCTTTTATGCTGAGGCGCGCGTTGTTTTTGATGAGTCATTAATAGAGCGATTACCTGTAAAATTTAGCCAGCCTGATATTAATCAATTAAAGCTAATATTGAAGGGCGATATCAATAAAGTTCAGTCTGAAATTAACTCAGAAGGGATATTCAATTTCTCTGCTGTTGGTACGCTTCATCCTAAAAAAGAAAAGCTGCCTTTTGAATTTACTTATCACTTTTCACTTCCTGCTTTTTCTTCTTCTCAAGGCATAGGCTTGAATCAAGTAACGGGTGAGGGTGATTTAAACGGGCATTTAGGCGTCATTAATTTAACAACAACTGGCGATCTTATCGTGAGAGAGGGTGAGGTACATCCATATCATTTGCAGGCTAAAATTACGCCTAAAAATATTGATTATTCCGCCATTATTAACTCGTTATATGGAAATATGGCGGTAACGGGAAATTATCATCCTACGCTGATAAAAGGCGCGCTTGATATTGCCTTTTATCAGTTTTCATTTAGTGAGTTTCTTCCTTTGCGGGAGATTAAAGTTGATGGTTTATTATCTGCTGATTTTACTTTAGGTAAAAATGCCTCATTTGATCTTCAGGGCGAACATTTTAATGGTTTTTTAATGGGAAAGCCTTTTGACTTTTCTTTTGATGCAAATTGGAAAAAGGATAAGCCGCTAATATTGGATCATTTTTTATTAAGTTACGGCGCTCAAGAATTAAGGGTTAAAGGATCGCTTAAGGAGGTGTGGGATGTTCAAGGCGATTTAAAAGACTTTGATTTAGCGGTGTTTAATCGTGAGATAAAAGGCAAGTTAACAGGGCATATCGATGTAAAAGGCTTATTTGCTGAACCTGATATAACAGCTGTTATATCATCGGCAAAAATAAAGTCTGCTTTTTTTTCTTCTAATAAAGAAGCACGTTTTAATCTTGTTATGAAAAAATTGGGCCAAACGCAACTAGAAGGAAGCTTGTTTTTTAGTGAGTTTGTTCTTCAAAAATGGCATGGGGAAAGATTTGATTTGCAGTTTTCTGGTAATCAACGTGAGCATCAGTTAACGGCTAAATTTGTCGGCGATCATGTGCGGGGGGAATTATTATCGCAAGGTCGTATCGCGTCTGATGTGTACCATTTAACGGTACAGTCTCTGCCAATTGAATATAAAAAATTAAAATGGGATGTTAAAAAACAAGCAATATTCGAGTGGGCATTTTTAGCAGAAAAAGCTTCTTTATCAATGCTGTGCTTGATTAATGATGTGAGTGAGTTTTGCGCTGATTATGTGCTAAAAGATAAACTGCATACGTTTAATTTTTCTTCTGCAATGGCTGATTTGAGTTTGCTAAATAATGAAGAGTCTCTATGGCTATTCGGTGGGGCGGCAACGGCTAAAGGCCGTGCAATATTGGGCGAAAATCAGCCATTTGTTATCGAGGGGGTTGCAGATGGTGCTCAATTATCAGTTAAAAATGATTCATCTGTGTCGCCTATTTTCTTCGATCAATTACATATTGAATCCCATTTTGATAAAGCAAAATGGGAAGTGAAGGGCGTGCTTGCTTCTCATGACAAGCCTTTGGCGAATGCGCATTTTTGGATCGATAATAATGCGCTTAGAACACTTGGTGGTGATTTAACGATTAACCACATTAGCTTGGCACCTTATGCCTTGTTTTTTGAAGAAAACGATAAGTTAGGTGGGACATTAAATGCTCAAATTCGCTTAGGGGGGCAGTTAGCTTCGCCTGAGTTTTATGGCATTTTAGCGGTTGAGCAGGGGTTATTCGCATTGCCGCGTTATAAAGTGAGCCTTGAAAATATACAGTTAAAATCTATTTTAAAGGGTAAAAGTGCGGGTGTTGATGCGCAGTATCAGGTAGCTGAAGCAAAGGGGATGGTTAAGAGTGATATTGATTGGTCTGAAGTTGGTTTGCCTAAAATTAATGCGCAGATTACCGGTAATCGCTTTCATTTTGTCTATGACTTGCCGTCTGAATTTTGGATTTCACCCAATGTGAATTTCAGTATGAATGCTGAAAAAATAAAACTTGAAGGCGATATAAATATTGATCAGGCAAAAGTTATAAAAAGAGGCGGCTCGCAAAAGATCGGTTTATCAAAAGATGTGGTTGTTCTTGAGGAGGAATTTTCGCATCCTGCAACGCTTGCACAGCTTGGCACCTTTGATTTGAATGTTGGGCTTCACTTAGGTAAAAAAACGGTATTTGATGTGTATGGTGCCAAAGGAAGATTAGAAGGTCAGCTACGTCTTTCGCATAGAAAGAATAAAATTCAGGCAAATGGCGTGTTAACTGTGGCTGAAGGGCAATATACCGCATGGGGGCAAGAGTTAAAAATTAGAAAAGGCAGTATCGATTTTAATGGCCCATTAGATCGACCCATGATTGAAATCGAAGCAGTTCGTGAGGTAAAAAGGGATAACCTGCTGGCAGGTTTATTGTTGCAAGGCTCAGCACAAAATGCCGTATCGCATTTGTTTTATGAGCCGCTTGATACGGATGAACCATTAAGCCAGGTTTTAAATGACCAACAAATTTTGTCTTACATTTTATTAGGTCGTTCGACTTTTCGTCAGCAGGATTCTGGCGCGCAGAATCAAGAGCAGACATTAATGACGCAAGCAGCTGTTGCGTTGGGCTTGAAGGGTGGTAAGTCATTAGTAGGGCGTACGCCTGATAAGTGGGGTTTAAAGGAAGTTGAAATTGATACTTCGGGGAGTGGTAGTGAGTTACAGGTTACTGTAGGCAAAGAGATTAGCGAAGATTTATATATTCAATATGCAAAAGGTGTTTTTGCACCTATTAGTCAAACTATTTTAAGGTATCAGCTTTCTTCTAAGTGGTATTTAGAGGCGGTGAGTGGTTTAGATCAGGCGCTGGATCTGATTTATAGTATTAGTTTTTAGTAGGACTTACGCAAAATCGCCCAGCTTTGTTGTCCTGCCTCGCCGTACAGAGTGTACTGTCTTCGTCAGGACGCCTTGCTGGAACAATTCTGCGTAAGTCCTATTTAGCCTAGTTAAAGGTGATTCATTCTGTTCTAAGATCATGCTTTTTTAGTTATGATGCGGCAGCAAAAAATATGTTGAAGATTTGTGTTTTTAATTGGCGTTTTAAATTGGTTTGTTTAATGAGGTTTGTTTATGCCTATTTATGAATATCAGTGTACTCACTGTGGTGCCGCCCGCGAAGCGTTACAAAAAATGAGTGATGCACCGCTCGTAGATTGTATTAAATGTGGCAACCCTACGTTAAAGAAAAAGATTTCAGCAGCAGCTTTTCGTTTGAAGGGTGGTGGATGGTATGAAACTGATTTTAAGTCTGGCAATAAGAAAAACTTAACGGAAGGTGCTGGGGCGGAGTCTGGTGGGGAGTCTGCCTCTAAAAATACTGAGAATGAAAGCTTAAAAACAGCAGAGTCTACTTCTGATCGTAACGCATCGAGTGACAGTGCCTCTGCAAGTGCCTCTGTAAATAAGAGTGCTTCAGGGAGTGGGGCTGATAAAACTTTGTCTACTTCGAGCGGATCTTCGCCTAGTTCGTCTGGTGCTGATTAGTCCTTGCTCTACCCCCTTCGTACTTGAAACCACGGCATTGTTGGCCGCGCTCATTCACCCCAATCACATAGCTTATCTATGCTCATGGGGTTCATTTGCTTGCCGCCTCACCGTGCTTCCAATTACTTTGGGTATATACTTTTGTGCGAGTTGTAGACAATTTTCAAATCCAGTATTATCGCCGCTGTATTTTTTAAGATTGGCATCCTTTCACTTTGGTGAATGATGTTAAAAATGCCTTATTTCCATGCTTTATTGTAAAAATATAGTGATGCTGTGCGTTATAGTTTATCTTCATTTTGAAGGTCTTTTTAAGGGGTAGTGTGTGTTTAAAGTATCATCAATGCGTACGCATGCTTGTAGCGATGTTCGCGAGCACTTAGTGAGTGAGTCTGTTGAAATAGCCGGTTGGGTACAGAGTCGTCGTGATCATGGTGGCGTTGTTTTTCTTGATGTGCGAGATCGTTCTGGTGTAGTGCAAGTGGTATTTGATCCTATTGCACCGCATAGTTTTGCGGTTGCTGAAAAAGTGCGCGTTGAGTATGTGCTCAAAATTAAAGGGATGGTTAGGTTAAGGCCAGAGGGCACGATAAACCCGCAAATGCAAACCGGACGTATTGAAATGGTTGGCGAGCATGTTGAGATATTAAACCGTTCAGAACCTGTGCCTTTTCCTTTGGATGAGTATGCTGAAGTGGGCGAAGAAACGCGTCTTAAATATCGTTATCTTGATCTAAGGCGCATCTTGTTGCGTGATCGTCTCATGTTTCGTGCGCGTGTTACTTCGCTTGCTAGAAATTATCTCGAAGAAATGGGCTTGATTGATATTGAAACACCTATTTTGACCAAGGCAACGCCTGAAGGGGCAAGAGATTATTTAGTGCCCAGTCGTACCCATCAAGGTTCTTTTTTCGCTTTACCACAATCACCGCAGCTGTTTAAGCAGCTATTAATGATGGCAGGATTTGAAGGCTATTATCAGATTGCAAAATGTTTTCGTGATGAAGATTTACGTGCTGATCGTCAGCCTGAATTCACGCAGATTGATATTGAGGCTTCCTTTGTGAATGCTGAAGATATTATGCGGTTGGCTGAAGGCATGATTAGAAAAATGTTTAGTCAGCTTTTATCTGTTGAGCTGCCTGTTTTTCCACGAATGACTTATTACGAGGCAATGGAAAAGTATGGTGTTGATAAGCCAGACTTGCGCAATCCTTTACAGTTAGTGACGGTGAGTGATCTCGTAAAAGAAAGTGATTTCCGTGTTTTTAGTAATCCTGCTGTGGATGCAGAAGGTCGTGTTGCGGCGCTGTGCGTACACGGCGCAGGCGATAAACTTTCAAGAAAAGAAATTGATCAATATACGCAGTTTGTCGGTATTTATGGTGCAAAGGGACTTGCTTATATTAAATACAATGAAAAGTGTGAGGTTGTGCGCGATGGGTTACAGTCGCCTATTGTTAAAAACTTATCTGATGAAGCTTTAGCGGGCATTATTGCGCGTACCGGTGCTCAGCCTGGCGATATTATCTTTTTTGGGGCAGATAAAGAAAAAGTTGTGAATGAATCCTTAGGTGCGCTGCGTAATAAAATCGGCCAAGATCTAAATCTAATGAGTGATCAATGGGCGCCACTTTGGGTGGTGGATTTCCCTATGTTTGAAAAAGAAGCCTCGGGTAGATGGGCTGCGTTACACCATCCCTTTACAGCGCCTAAGAGTGACTTAGATGAACTAAAACGTAATCCTGGCGCAGTTGTTTCTCAGGCCTATGACATGGTGTTAAATGGTGTTGAGTTGGGCGGTGGTTCTATTCGTATTCATGATAGTGAAGTTCAAAGCACTGTATTTGATCTTTTGCAAATTAATGCTGAAGCTGCGCAAGAAAAGTTTGGTTTCTTGCTTGATGCGCTAAAATTTGGTTGTCCGCCTCATGGTGGATTAGCTTTTGGTTTGGATCGCTTAGTAATGCTAATGTGTGGCGCTAAATCAATTCGTGAAGTCATTGCTTTTCCTAAAACGCAATCTGCTGCTTGTTTATTGACGGATGCACCTTCTACTGTTGAACCTCAGCAGTTGCGCGATTTAGGCATTCGAGTGCGCGTTGAGGAAAAAAAACTTTAAGGGAATAAGGGCGTATGGCGGGTCATAGTAAGTGGGCGAATATCAAACATCGTAAAGCAGCTCAGGATGTGAAGCGCGGTAAAATTTTCACTAAACTAATTCGTGAAATTACCGTGGCGGCAAGATTGGGCGGCGGTGTTGTTGCTGATAATCCTAGATTACGTGCGGTGATGGATAAAGCATTGCAGGTGAATATGAGTCGGGATACGGTTGAGCGCGCTATTAAACGTGGAGTAGGCGATGAAGAAGGTACTCAGGTTGAAGAAGTGACGTATGAAGGCTATGGTGCTTCTGGTGTGGCGGTATTAGTTGAGACCATGACGGATAATCGCAATAGAACCGTTTCAGAAGTAAGACATGCTTTTACTAAAAATGCTGGTAATTTAGGTACATCAGGCTCTGTTTCTTATTTATTTAAGCGTCAGGGCGAGATTGTCCTTGCCGCTTATCATAATGAAGATCTTTTAATGGAAACAGCGCTAGATGTGGGCGCGTTGGATGTCATTATTCATGATGATCAGTCTGTTGAAGTAACTACCCCGTGGGAGTTAGTGATTCCTATTAAAGAGGCGCTCGTAAAGCAGCGTTTTTCCGTCGAGCGTGCTGAAGTTGTTATGTCGCCTGCGACGCTTACAACGATAGAAGATCCGGAAGTTGCAGAAAAGGTGCTTAAATTAATTGATCAGCTTGAAGACTTGGATGATGTTCAAAACGTTTATACCAATGTTGATATTCCTGAGTCAGTCATGGAGAAAATTGCGTCGTATTCATAGTGGATGTGGAATGAGAATATTAGGGATTGATCCGGGCTCTCGGATTACAGGATTTGGTATCATTGAGTGGGATGGTCGTAATGTGGTCTATATTGAAAGCGGTTGTATCCGTGTTTCTGACCGTCCTATGCCTGCTCGTTTAGCTGAAATATTTGATTCTTTGACTCAAATTATTCATCACTTTAAGCCAGCTGAAGCTGCGATTGAACAAGTTTTTTTAGCCCATAACGTTTCGTCTGCTCTAAAATTAGGGCAAGCGCGAGGTGCAGCAATTGTGGCGATTGCCAGAGCGAATATTCCTCTTAGCGAATATTCTGCAAGACAAGCTAAATTAGCGGTTGCAGGCAATGGCAATGCAGATAAGAAGCAAGTGCAATATATGATTAAGCACCTATTTAAGTTGTCTGTTTCTCCGCCTGCAGATGCAGCGGATGCTTTGGGTATTGCTTTGTGTCATTTGCATAACAGTGAAGGTATTCACAAAATACAGCCTGTTAAAGTGAGTAATGTTTTTCCTGCGCTCAAGCCGGCTGCTCTTTATGGTTACAAACGGAAAAGAATACAATGATCGGATGGATTCGTGGAAAATTGATAGAAAAACAACCCCCTTTAATTGGCTTGGAAGCGTTTGGGATAGGCTACGAAATCGAAGTGCCTTTATCTACCTTGTTTTTATTGCCCGAGCTTGAAAGAGAAGTGTTACTTTACACGCATCTTGTCATTCGTGATGATGCCCATCTACTTTATGGTTTTTTTGGTCGAGAAGATCGCAATCTATTTCGTTTATTGCTAAAGGTAAATGGTATTGGTCCTAAAGCAGGGCTTGCTTTGTTATCTGCTTTGAGTGCGAAAGAGTTAGTTGAAGCTTTGCTCAATGGTGAAGTAAAACGCTTCATCCAAGTTCCTGGTATTGGTAAAAAAACAGCTGAAAGACTCATTTTAGAATTAAGCGATAAGTTAAAAACGGAAGCTTCTTTATTATCTTTGAATTCAGCCCATCCTTCAGCAAAAAGTACCGTATTGTATGAGAGTTTAAGGAGTACGCTTAAGTCAACTGCTGAAATGGAAGCAGAAAGCGCGCTTATGTCTTTGGGTTTTAAGCCAATTGACGCAGAAAAAGCTGTAAAAAAAGTTTTTGTGGCGGGGCTATCGAGTGAGGAATTAATTCGCTCTGCGCTCAAGGTAATGCTGGTTTAGTTTTTTAAAGCTGAGCATTAGGACAAACAAAATGGTTGATAGAGAAAAAACGTTGATCAAACCTTTCTCAAGAGAAATTGTTTTTTCAAATGTCTTAAGTGAAGAGCCTGAAGAGACTGAAGAGCCTGAAGAGACTGAAGAGGCTGTTGAGCCATCTGATCGCACTGTTTCGCCTATTGAAAAGAAGGGTGAAGAAAGAATTGATCGGGCAATCCGTCCTTTTCTGTTGTGTGATTATACGGGGCAGGATGCAGTCAGAAATCAGATGGAAATTTTTATATCTGCTGCTAAGGCGCGCCGAGAAGCGCTTGATCACACGCTTATTTTTGGCCCCCCTGGATTAGGCAAGACAACGCTTGCGCATATTATCGCCAATGAAATGGGCGTGAAGTTGCGATCAACATCGGGGCCTATCTTAGAAAAAGCAGGTGATTTAGCTGCTTTGTTATCTCATCTAGAGCCGAATGATGTGCTTTTTATTGATGAAATTCATAGATTAAGTCCTGTTATTGAGGAAGTACTCTATCCTGCAATGGAAGATTTCCAGCTTGATTTAATGATTGGTGAAGGCCCGGCGGCCCGTTCCATTAAAATTGACTTACAGCCTTTTACTTTAGTGGGGGCGACAACACGCGCAGGTTTATTGACATCGCCTCTTCGAGACCGTTTTGGTATTGTGCAGCGCCTTGAGTTTTATAATATTACGGATCTTACGCGTATTGTTGTTCGATCCGCTGGTTTGTTAGGTTTAAGTGCAGATGAAGCAGGCGCTAGAGAAATCGCGCAAAGAGCGCGTGGTACGCCTAGAATTGCTAATCGTTTATTGCGTCGGGTGCGTGATTTTGCTGAAGTAAAAGCGCAAGGAAAAGTAACTGAAGCGGTGGCACAAGAAGCGCTTGATTTACTGAACGTTGACGCCTTAGGATTGGATCAAATGGATCGCCAATTACTGCTTACTTTAATTGAAAAGTTTAATGGTGGGCCGGTGGGTTTGGATAGTCTTGCTGTGGCGATTGGTGAAGAAGCAGGCACGATTGAAGAAATGATTGAACCGTATCTTATTCAGCAGGGTCTTTTAATGCGAACAGCGAGAGGGCGCGTGGCAACAGATCAGACCTATCAACATATAGGGTTAAAATTAAAAGAGACTATTAAGGAGAATAATGACCGTGACTGAGCCATTAACCGCGTGGGCAATTATTTTTAAAGCCAGTTTGCCAGTTCAATTTGTCATGATAACGTTAGTTGCCATGTCTGTCCTTTCTTGGATGTTTATTATTCGTCGGGGAAAAGAGCTGCGTTTAGCGAGGAAAAGTCAGATTGCTTTTGAGGAGCGCTTTTGGTCTGGCGTTGATTTAAGTCGATTATATGTGCAGTTAAGCTCTCAGTCAGGAGAAGTGTTACAAGGTCAGGCGCAAATTTTCTTGGCTGGGTTCAAAGAGTTTGCAAGATTGCGTCAGTCTAAAACTGCAACAGATGCTGATGCAGTTATGGAGGGCTCGCAAAGATCCATGCGAGTCGCTTTGTTAAGAGAGCAAGAGAAGCTTGAAAAACACCTGCCTTTTTTAGCGACGGTAGGTTCTGTTAGTCCTTATATTGGTCTATTAGGCACGGTATGGGGCATTATGAATTCTTTTTTAGCGCTTGCAACGCAGAATCAGGCAACATTACAAGTTGTTGCCCCGGATATTGCTGAGGCTTTAATCGCAACTGCTTTTGGCCTTTTTGCGGCGATTCCAGCTGTTATTGCTTATAATCGCTATACCACGGAAGGTGATAGTTTGATGAATATGTATGTTGCCTTTTCAGATGAGTTTTCAAGTATTTTGCACAGAAAAGTGCATGGGGAAGGATTAGATGGCTAGTGTAATCTCTCGGTCTGGCAAGAAAAAACCAATGGCCGATATTAATGTTGTGCCTTATATCGATGTTATGTTGGTGTTACTTATTGTGTTTATGGTAACTGCGCCCTTATTGACGCAAGGGGTAAAAGTTGAGTTACCCAAAGCTTCTTCCGAACCTATTCAGCCTTTAGAAGATCCCATTGTTATTTCTATTAAAGCTGATGGGAGTTACTACGTTAATTTGGGTGATGAGAAGAAATTGGCTGTATCAATTGAAGATATTCAAGATCAAGTTAATAAGATTCTTGCTCAAAAACCTAATGTCCCAGTTTTAATTCAGGGTGATGATCGTGTTAATTATGGGTCGGTTGTTAAAGTAATGGCGGCGCTTCAAAAGGCAGGTACGCATCAGGTGGGGCTCATTACAGAGTCGCCTCCACCTAGCGCAATCTAGGACAGGTTAAGTTGTATGCCTGTATTGAGGGGATAAGGGAATGATTTGCAGTGGTGGCGGTATTTTAGTTTTTTTATATGAGAGTCTGTAGTGAGTGAAAAAAGACCTTATTTGCAACCATTTATTCAAAGTGTTGCGCTGCATCTTTTAATTGTCATTATTGCGGTTGTTGGTTTTTTCCAGTGGGAAAGAAAGGAAATTAAACCGCCAATACCTAAGTTTATTGCGGCAAGTTTAGTTGAGAAAGATACGCTCGATAAACCAGCTAAGCGCAAAAAAAAAGCTGAACCTGAAAAGCCTGCTCAAAAACCAGTGCCTGAGAAGCCTGAGCCGCCGAAGCCAGAAGTGAAGCCTGAGCCGCCGAAGCCAGAAGTGAAGCCGGAAATCAAAAAGCCTGAGCCGCCTAAGCCGGAAATCAAAAAGCCCGAACCTAAAAAGCCTGAGCCTCAAAAAGAGATAGTTGAAAAGCCAAATAAAAAGCCTGAGCCTGCCAAACCTGAAGTTGTGAAAAAAGAAGAACCAAAAAAAAAACCTGAATCCAAACCTAAAAAGGAATGGGGGATGAATAATCTTGATTCCTTGCTAGAAGCAGAAGAGGATGAAATTCAAGGCAAAAAACGTAAGGTTCAGGAGAATGCTGAAAGAGAACAGGAAAGTCAGGACGAGGTTGATGAATATTCAATTTTAATCCGTCAGGCGATTGAAAGAAGTTGGGTGAAACCTGCTAGCGTGCGTGAATCGCTTCAAGTCACGTTGAGAATAGCGATGTTACCTGGTGGTGAGGTGTTTTCTGTCGATGTTGTGACATCCAGTGGAAATAATGCCTTTGATCGTTCTGCTATTGTTGCGGTGCAAAGAGCCCATATTTTACCTGTTCCAAAAGATCGCGATATTTTTGATCGAAATTTTCGTAAGTTGCTTTTAGTTTTTAACCCAGATGATTTTTAATTTTTTTATTTTTAATAAGCGGCACTTTTCTTTTCGTTGCAACGTGCTATTTTAATGATTCTAGAATATAACAATTGTATTAGCTTGATACTTTATTAAGTTTACGTTTTTTGAGGTATGTGATCGTGTGGGTTACAAGTATGTTTAAAAAAATAGGCCAATTTTCAAGTCTTTTTTTGAGTTATGGTGTGTTACTTTTCTTTTTGTCTTCTTTGGCTCACGCAGAGCGTGAATTGACAATTGAAATTACCTCAGGTTCATCAAGTGCAACGCCGATTGCAATTGTGCCTTTTCATTGGTTCGGTAGTGGTATTTTGCCGGAAGATATTGGCGAGATTGTCAGCAGTGATCTTGAGCGAAGCGGCTTATTTAAGCCATTAAGCCGAGACAATATGCTTTCTCGCCCCTTTGAGAAAAAGGATGTTTTTTTTAAAGATTGGCGTGTTTTAGGAATGGATTATCTTGTTACAGGGCGTGTATTGCCTGTGGGTAGTCAGTTTTCTTTTGAGTTTGAGTTGTATGATGTATTTAAAGGTGAAACGATTGAGTTTAGAAAAGGCACCTCGCTTGATTTGCGAGCCATGGCGCATCATATTAGCGATATTATTTTTGAAAAGTTAACCGGTATTAAAGGTGCATTTTCCACTCAAATTTTGTATATTACGGTAGATCGTGGTAGGGACAACAAGAAACGTTACAGGTTACAAAAAGCAGATGCTGATGGTTATCGTGCTGAGACGATTTATGAGTCTTTTGAGCCTGTAATGTCGCCGAGTTGGTCGCCTGACGGTAAAAAAATTGCTTATGTTTCCTTTCAAAGTAGTAGGCCTGCTATCTATATTCAGGAAATATATACGGGCAGACAGTTTAAGTTGGCTTCTTTTAAGGGTATTAATGGTGCGCCTGATTGGTCGCCGGATGGAACAAGGATGGCCGTTACCTTATCCAAGGATGGTAACCCTGAGATTTATATCTTATCTTTATCTTCCGGCAAATTAGATCGAATCACTGATCATTACTCAATCGATACGGAGCCACGTTGGTCGCCAAGTGGTAATAGTCTTATATTTACGTCTGATCGCGGTGGTTCACCTCAAATTTATGAGATTGATCTTGCTTCCAGGCAATTAAAAAGGCTCACTTTTACTGGTACCTATAATGCCAGAGGCGAGCTTGGCCCTACTGGGAAGGAGCTTGTTATGGTCCACCAGAATGGCGGAAGGTTTCATATTGCTGTGCAAGATTTACAGAAGCAGTCGTTTTCTATTTTAACGCAAACGTTACTCGATGAGTCTCCTAGTATCTCACCAAACGGCATTATGGTGATTTATGCAACGCAGGAGAGAGGACAAGGTGTTCTGAGCGCTGTTTCAATTGATGGGCAGGTGAAATTCCGCTTGCCAGCAAGAAGCGGTGAAGTTCGCGAACCTGCTTGGTCTCCCTTTTTGCATTAATTGGGGTATCAGGTATAATTGTATGGCACTAATTAACCATTGATATAAGGAGATGAAAATGCAGTTTACTAAATTGCTTAACTGTTGCGCTTTGGCTGTTTTAGTTTCTTTAGCTGGCTGTTCTAGCTCGCCTAAAGAAGAAGAAGGTTCTGTAACCGATCAAGCGACAACCACAACTGATGCTTCAGCAGGTGCTTCTTCTCAAGGGCAATATGATGCTGAAGCAGCAATGAGACAAACTAATGTTTTCTACTTTGATTATGATCAATCTTCGCTACGTGAAGAGTCATACGAAGCGTTAAAAGCACATGCTCGTCACCTTGTTGCACATCCAGAGGTGGCTATTCGTTTAGAAGGTCATTGTGATGAAAGAGGAACGCGTGAGTATAACGTTGCACTAGGCGAAAGAAGGGGCAATGCTATTGTTAAATTCTTGCGTGCTAATGGCGTTACCTCTAATCCTGTTGAAGTCGTAAGTTACGGCGAAGAAAAACCTGTTGCATCTGGACATGATGATGCTTCTTGGGCGCAAAATCGTCGCGTAGAAGTCAAATATTAATTTGATTTTTAGTTTAGCGCTGTGTAATGCACAGCGCTTTTACTTTTTTAATATGCTGTTTTTTTATAACAGTTTTTAGTCATCGCCCCCATTATTTTCCGCTATATTTTTCTTGTCTGCATTGATCGGTATTATGTTATTTCCTTTCCAGATTAGTTGCCCTAATAATTGATAAAGACGCAACGACTGATCTGCAAAGGGAATGAGTTATTTCTAGATCTGCTATTGTTTTAAACCGTGGAATAGGTATTACATGAAACATTTTCCAATCTCTTATTTAAGTGCATTTTTTGTATATGTTATTTTTTTTGGCGCCTCTTATGCTCATGCTTTATCAGTTGAAGAGCGTGAAATTCCTTCTGATAATGAGTATCTAGATCAGCCTCGGGATCAAGACTATAGCCAGCCTCGGCAAAATGCGCCTCAGCCAATTGATGCGAGCCGTCCTTTTTATGAAAATGCATCACCGTATCACGAAGCAGTTGATAATAACGCGCCTTCTGTTAACCAGTCTTTGCCGCCTACTTCACCGCGAAGCACAATAAAACCCTCTGCTCAGGGTGCTTCTTCTCCTAATTGGGAAATGGTTTCACAGATTGAATCTTTGCAGCAGGAAGTGCAGCAGTTGAGAGGTATGATTGAAGAGTTAAATTATCGTATTGAGCAGACTTCTAAGCAGCAAAAAGAACAGTATCTTGATCTTGATCATCGCATTAACGAAGCTCAAAAAGGCGCAGCTAAGGGTGGGAGTAGTGATGATAATTCGCAGGATACTTCTGCCGCTGTTTCAGTTGATCAATTTGCTTCCGAAGAAGAGGCTTATCGCGATAGTCAAAAACTGATTAAAGAAAAAAAACTGCCAGAGGCCGAGCGATCACTCTTGGCTTTTATTTCCCAATATCCGAATAGTACTTTAACGGCTAATGCTCATTATTGGTTAGGCGAAGTGTACTTAGCTGCTAAGAAACCAGATTTAGCTAAAGCTAAAAAACATTTTCAAGTTGTGATTGATCAATATCCTAAAAATACTAAAACAGCCGTTGCAATGTATAAGTTAGCAATGATTCATGATGAGCTGGGTGAACCCGCTAAAGCACGTGTATTACTAGAAGGTGTTATCAAGAAATTCCCTAATACGCCACCGGCTAACATGGCTAAAAAATACTTAGGTCAAATTAAAAAATAATATACTCTTCGTACTTGAAAACACGGCATTGTTAGCGGCTCTCATTCACCCCAATCACATAGTTTGTCTATGCTCATGGGGTTCTCTCTCTTGCCGCCTCGCCGTGATTCCAATTACTTTGGGTATAGTTCTATTTTTATAGCTCTGTGCTGATTAAATAGAATTACCTTAAGAGGTTTGTTGTATGAATACGCTAAATAAAGATGTATTGGCTGATTCTTCCCTCATTAACATTAATTGGGATCGCCTTTTTTTTGATCATAAACAGAATGCTTCTGCTGCGCCAGAAAACGAAGTGGCACGTAAAGCAAAAAGAGAAAAAATTAAAGAAAGGTTTAGGCAGGAAAATGCTGTATTAGTTGCCCATTATTATACAGATGCTGAAATTCAATCTTTAGCCGAAGAGACGGGCGGTTTTGTTTCTGATTCTTTAGAAATGGCGCGATTTGGGAAGACCCATTCAGCCTCAACGGTTGTTGTGGCAGGCGTCAAATTCATGGGTGAAACCGCTAAAATTCTTACCCCCCAAAAACGCGTATTGATGCCTACTTTGGAAGCCACTTGTTCTTTGGATTTAGGTTGTAAGTATGAAGATTTTTCAGCTTTTTGTGATCAATATCCTGATCGAACGGTGGTTGTTTATGCCAATACTTCGGCTTTAGTAAAGGCTAGAGCAGATTGGGTTGTTACTTCAAGTATTGCGCTTAAAGTGGTCGATCATCTTGATTCTTTGGGTGAGAAAATAATTTGGGCACCTGATAAATATTTGGGTGGTTATATTAAAAATAGAACAAAAGCCGACATGCTGTTATGGAATGCTGCCTGTATTGTGCATGAAGAGTTCAAAGCAAAAGCACTGCTTGATTTAAAACATGTATACCCAGAAGCGGGGGTGCTTGTTCATCCGGAATCACCTGAAAGTGTGATTGCGCTAGCGGATGCGGTAGGTTCAACTAGTCAGCTTATTCAAGCGGCTAGAGCGCTTCCTCATCCTCTTTTTATCGTGGCAACTGATCGTGGTATTTTCTATAAGATGCAGCAAGCTGCCCCTTTGAAACGTTTTATAGAGGCGCCTACAGGTGGGCAGGGTGCAAGTTGCAGAAGTTGCGCACATTGTCCTTGGATGGCGATGAATAATCTGGATCTTTTATTATCAGTATTTGATCGTTCTGAGACAGAAATTTTTGTACCGGAAGACGTGGCAATAAAAGCAATAAAACCACTTAATAGAATGCTCTCTTTTGTTGCAGGCTAGCTGTTTTTAAAGTAGCTGGTTTTTTTTATAGGCCAAAATCTCTTTGGCGCGAAGCTCTATTTTTGCCTGTTCTTCATAGCTGTTTTTTGCCGTAGCATGGGCAAATTTTAGCTGTTCAAGCGCAAGCTCTATTTGGTTATTAAGAAAATACAGTTCAGCGCGTGCTGTATAAGCACCTATTTTATCGCCTATCTGGCTTCTAGCGTCTGCAAGTAGTTGCCATAGTAAAGGGTGGTTAGGTTTTTTGACCGTCCACTTCTCAAGTCGCTCTATCGCTTTTAAGTGTTTTTTTTGTGCCGTCGTTGCTTTAATCAGGTAAAAATCCAGAGCAAAGCTGTCAGGATTAAAAGCAAGATGTTTTTCTAGTAGTATTTCTGCTTGCTTAAACTGTTCTTTGGCAAGAAGGACTTCTGCTTCAGCAGTAACAAACGTAAGTTTTTCTGGGAAGGTCGCTCTTATTTTTGCCAGCTCTGTGAGTGCATCGTCATACTTATTTGCTTTAAAAAAAGCCCAGGCCAGCCCATATTGCTGTGGTGTTTTATCATGACTCGTCGCATTTTCAATGCTGGCTTTAAATCGTGAGATGTTTAAGTTAGATTCTTTATTATAGGAGGCGCTCATTCTTGCTTTCATTAGCAGAAAATCAATATTAGGTTCTGATGAGTAGGTTCGTACATTTTTATACTGGTTTGCTCTGCTTTTTGAGTCGCTCACTCTGCTTTCAGTGACGGGATGGGTGAGTAAAAATTCAGGCGGTGTCTGGCCTGATAACTCGGAGATTTTCTGCATTTTTTCAAAAAAAAGTGCCATTGCATTAGGATTGAAATGTGCTTCTGCTAAAGTTTGCATGCCGATACGATCAGCTTCCTGTTCATTTTGTCTACTAAAAGCAAGTGATGATTGCATAGAAAGCGCTTGTGTTGTCGCTAAAGCGGCTAGCCCTGTTTCGCCACCTGCTGTAATTAATAGCGCAATACTTGCTAATAAGGCTGCTAAGCTAGCTGTTTCAGAGCGTTTGCCCTTTTCAAGGTTTCGTGCAAAATGTCTTTGGCTTAAGTGGGCAAGTTCGTGGGCTAAAACAGCAGCGAGCTCATCCTCACTTGCAGCATGTATGAAAAGACCTGCATTAATACCAATAATGCCGCCAGGTGCAGCAAAAGCATTAATCTGTGCGTTATTAATGAAGAGAATTTCAAATTCACGATGTTCAATTTTACTCGAAGCCCCTAATTGATAAATAATATTTTCAAGGTAATCATTTACGATAGGGTCATAAATTATAGGGATTTGAGAGCGGATGCTTTTTAACCAGGCTCTACCTAAAGCTTGTTCTTGTTCTGGCGTAATAATCAGCGATGATGCATCACCTAATGTCGGTAGGTTATGCCCTGATTCTGCTATGGTTCGTGTTGAAAATAGGGTGTGTGTTGAAAAGATGGTGAGCGCCGCACAAAGTAATGCAACGCCTTTTCTATTTTTGGTTTTTTTCATCATGCTTCTCATATATTTAGAAGAAGAGACAGTATATTCAGGCACATTTAATTGGTTATTCACAGAGGCCATTTCTATCCATTGCTTTTTGATGCGCATTAGTAACGATATTAAAGAGGTAATTAAGGATATGATGTGAGTTACAGCTGCTTATTTCTTCAAGATTGATTAAGGTATTAAATTATAGCGTGAAAATATACAAGGAAAGATGGGATTATGTCTAAATTAACGCATTTGACTGAGCAGGGTCAGGTCAGCATGGTTGATGTCTGTGCAAAACCTGAAACGATACGAACAGCCTCTGCTTTGGCGTGTGTTTATGTGGGCCATGAAGTGCTGGTGCTTTTAAAAGAAGAAAAAGTAAAGAAAGGTGATGTTTGGGCTGCTGTGCGAATAGCTGGCATTCAAGCGGCAAAAAAAACATCTGAGCTTATTCCTTTATGCCATTTATTGAATTTATCTTCTGTCACAGTTGATATTTCTATCGATGAAGTCATGGCGCACGTAAATATTCAAAGCACGTGTCGGTTAACAGGGCGGACAGGCGTTGAAATGGAAGCGTTAACCTCGGTAAGTGTTGCGGCTTTAACCCTTTATGATATGTGCAAAAGTTTAAATAAAGCCATTGTGATTAAAGAAATAAAGCTATTAGAGAAGACGGGTGGAAAAAGCGGAGATTGGGTACATGATAGATAAAGTTAAAATGCTTTATTTTGCATCGCTTGCTGAGTTGTTAGGTATAAAGGAAGAAATTGTTTCTTTGCAGGAGGTAATTTATGAAAATAAACTATCATCTTCAAGTGTTTCAATAGGTGAAATGAAGCATTATTTAAGTTTGCGTGGTGGCGCTTGGTCTTGTTTTGGTGTGCCTAACCAAATGATTTTTGTTGCGGTAAATTATGAAAAAGTAAAAGACGATTTTATAATATTAAAAGGGTGTGAAGTAGCTTTTTTCCCCCCTGTAACAGGAGGATAAATGATTTTTATTCATGTTCAAAAAGAAAAAATACATCTCGAAAGTGAAATCAATAAGCTATATTTTAATCACCACAATGTGGGGGCGGTCGTCACATTTTTAGGTATCGTTAGAGAGTTTATAGATGAGAGCAGTCATGTTAATTCTTTAAAAGGAATTGAGCTTGAGTATTATCCTGGTATGACAGAAAAATTTTTGCGAGAGATAGCGCTTGAGGTTCAGAATCGGTGGAATATTGCTCATATTTCAATGATTCACCGTGTGGGTTTTTTGTTTATTAATGAGCCGGTTGTTTGGGTGGGTGTGAGTAGCGCTCATCGTCACGCCTCTTTTGAGGCATGTCATTTTTTGATTGATCAACTGAAAGTGAATGCGCCTTTTTGGAAAAAAGAGGTCATGTTAAGTGGTGAATCTCAATGGGTTCAAGCAAAAGAGCATGATTTTTTAAGTACTAAAAAATGGAATATTTCTTGCAATATTTCTTGCGTGTAAGGGGCTTTATAAAGCAATTTTAGCGATATGCAGGTATACTGAATAAAATTATTTATTTAACTATTTAACTATTTAACTATTTAATTAATTGTGTTTTCGCTGAGATTAACATTTTTGCTTGGAATTTGGGGTTTCTTAATATGGGTTACCAAAAAATTGTTGTGCCACCTGATGGCGATAAAATAATAGTCAATGCTGATTTATCTCTTAATGTTCCTAATCATCCTATCATCCCTTTTATTGAAGGTGATGGTATCGGCGTTGATATCACACCGGTTACACGAAAAGTAGTGGATTATGCGATAGATAAGGCTTATGGAAATCGTCGATCTATTGCTTGGATGGAAGTTTATTGCGGTGAAAAAGCAACGAGAATTTATGCGCCAGATACCTGGTTGCCAGATGAAACGCTAGAGGCGCTTACTGAATTTTCAGTGAGCATTAAAGGCCCTTTAACGACCCCTGTGGGGGGCGGTATTCGCTCGTTAAATGTTGCGTTAAGACAAATGTTAGATTTATACGTTTGTATCCGGCCGGTGCGATGGTTTAAGGGTGTCCCCAGCCCCGTTACGTGCCCTGAAAAAACAGACATGGTTATTTTTAGGGAAAACTCTGAGGATATTTATGCGGGTATTGAATGGCCTGCTGATAGCCCTGAGGCGACAAAATTAATCAAGTTTTTACGTGAAGAAATGGGTGTAAAGAAAATTCGTTTTCCAACAGGTTGTGGTATCGGTATTAAGCCTGTTTCTCGAGAAGGTTCAAAGCGTTTGGTGAGAAAAGCGATTCAGTATGCAATTGATACAGATCGTCCTTCTGTTACCCTGGTTCATAAGGGTAATATCATGAAATATACCGAAGGCGCATTCAAAGAATGGGGTTATGAATTGGCTCGTGAGCGTTACGGCGCAACACCTTATAATGGCGGCCCATGGCATGTCATGACCAATCCAAGGACGGGTAAAGAGATTATTATTAAAGATGTTATTGCGGATGCTTTTTTACAGCAGATTTTAATGCGCCCTGAAGAATATAGTGTGATAGCAACACTGAATTTAAATGGGGATTATATTTCTGATGCTTTGGCGGCAGAAGTGGGTGGTATCGGTATTGCGCCTGGCGCCAATATAGGCGGCAGCGTCGCTGTTTTTGAGGCAACGCATGGCACGGCGCCCAAATATGCAGGTCAGGATAAAGTTAATCCTGGATCACTCATTCTTTCGGCGGAAATGATGCTCAGATATATTGGCTGGTCTGAAGCGGCGGATTTAATACTGGCAGGCATGCAGGGTGCTATTTCAGCGCGTACGGTGACTTATGATTTTGAAAGATTAATGCCAGATGCAAAACTATTAAAGTGTTCTGAGTTTGGTGATGCTGTTATTGAGCATATGAATGATTGATGGTTTTTGTAATTAGTTTTTTGTAAGTGATCACCCCTGATAGATTGAGGCGCGAGGCTGACTAATAGGTCAGCCACACCGTTTTTAAATTGTTGCGGGACTAAATTTGGATTGCCAAGGCGGGTGGTTCAATGTTGTTTTAATTGATGCATATAATCGGTCAAAG
>CAMAPQ010000002.1 GCA_945860125.1 Klebsiella pneumoniae | reverse complement strand
AGAATTGGCAATAACTTCGACCAAAATTCATCCGTGAGTATTGTTCGGGGCATGGCAGGCTCGTGTCTTTGTGGTTTTTGGCGAAACCAATGATACGAGCTTGTCTTTTTAAATCAATTACTTATCTTGAAAGTTCAACAGGCCCTACTTTCACCCAGAAAAAATGCAGATTATTCAACGCTATATTCACGATATGTCAAACTCATCACTTCATGATTTAATCAATCAGGGAATAATTCAGCACGACATTGATTTTGTCACTGACATTTTTTCTTTAGATTCAAAAAAAGTTTCAGCCGAAAATTTACTGAACTTATTTAGTCTACTTGCCCAGTCAAAACAACTTCAATTAATTGAACCTTTTATTACAGAAAACTCACTTATTGGTAATGCTGCTATTGAAATTTTAACGGCACGTTTAGCTAATTATCCTCTTAGCATAACGGGATTACTTGCCTCTATTGGTGAAGTTGATTTACTTAAAACTATCTTGGTAAAAATTCAATCGCTCTCGCATAATACGACACAAGACATTTTGCGTAATATATCAGGTATACCCGAAAAAACGCTTGCCGATATTGCAATTGAATATGAACAGCCTAGCGTTATTACACTACTTATAAGCATGGGTATAACAGTTGAAAAACTATGTGAAAAAAATCCAATAAATAACCAACATGTTTTTCATACAATCGCCCAACATAACGCTCTGCGTTTTATTACTTTTTTTAGTGATATAGGGATGTCTTTTAATAACGCACTGATGCGTGATAATGAAGGTAACTCAGTGATTCATATTGCAGCAGAACAAGGGCATCATGAAATTATAACCGCCTTTCTACAAAAAGGCATTCCGCCCAAAATGCTGCACCAAAAAAATAAAGCTGGTTTTTCTGCTCTAGATTTAGCCGCAAAATATGATCATCCGCAAATCATAACTTTATTTAATAAACCAAATTTACAGTTGGAACAAGCAGGATCCAGCAACTTCACACCCATTCAAATTGCAGCAAAATTTGGCAGCACGCGCTTTATTCAATATGCTTTTGAGCATGCTCAACTCACCCATACACAAATTATGAGTGCAGATAAAAAAGGCGTTACGATTGCTCATCTCGCTGCGGCGGAAGGACGCACAACCGTAATAGAAAAATTACTGGAAATAGGCCTTGAAAAAGAACAGCTCTTTGCCCCTAGCAAGACAAACCAGACCTTAAGCCATTATGCTGCGATTAATGGTCATATTAATATACTAAAACAACTTTTTGATATTACAGATGATGCTGATTACTTAAACACAGCTGACAAATCAGGTTATACACCTGCTATTCTTGCAGCCAGAAATAATCATCATTCAATTATTCAAACCATGCTTGAATTGGGCGTGAGTTTAGACTCAATTATGACGACAAGCCCCAAAGGGAAAAAAAATATTCTTCACTATGCTGCACGCAATAATAATATTGAAATACTCAGGATACTCAGAAGATTCAGTCTTACTTCTAATAGGCTAAATCAACCAGACTATTATCGAGCAACGCCTGGCAGTATTGCCCGCAAACATGGCCACGCTGATTTTATTCGGCAGTTAATTTTGCATGGTGTTGCGATAGAGCCTTACGCAGCACCCTATGTAGGGGAAACAGCTGATATTGGTCAAGCATTTTTGAACCATATCGCCGTCTTTGGCGGTGCCGGGGCATTTATGATGCCTATTTAATTATACCCAAAGTAATTGGAATCACGGGGAGGAGGCAAGGGAGGGAACCCCATGAGCATAGATAAACTATGAGATTGGGGTGAGTAAGCGCAGCCAACAATGCCGTGGTTTCAAGTACGAAGGGTATAGATACATAAGTTTTAAGGATCGCTATTGACTGCACAATTACAATCCTTAATTATTTTTTTTATTTCTTTCATATACACAGCATAGGCTTTTTCAATTTTCTCACTTTGCTCTGCAAGAATAATATGAGTGAAATTGCCTGATATTTCCCGAGAAACAACCACTTCTTTTTTACCAAGAGCAGAAGTATAAAACGCAATCAGGCCATCAATTTCTTCTCCAGTAAATCTTGGGCCGTAGTAGCTACCCCAAAGTTCAGCCATGCGTTTAGATGACCACATATGATCAACCTGATCAATATAATGCTGATACTGTACTTCAACTTTTTTCTGATAAGGCTTACTTAAGGTATAACTTTTTAAAATATGCCCTGTAAATTCAGCTGCCCCTTCTCTTGTTTTTTGACGCATAGCTTGAGCTTGCACTTCAAACATTGCTTCCAAACCCTGAGCCTGAATTAACCGATCAACTTTTTGAAAATGTGTCTCGGCTGCAAGCGCCTGATGCTCTAAAAGAAAAACCAAAAAAAAGCTGAGAAAAAGGCTCTTTTTAAACACCAAACACCTGCCCTAAACGATTAAAAAAGGCATGAATAAAAAACTACCAACCTGTTATAGCTTTAACAGCAAGACCCATTTGGGCAGGATTTCTCACCGTCTTAACACCAGCAGCTTCAAGTGCTGCAAATTTCTCAGCAGCTGTACCCTTACCACCGGCAATAATTGCCCCAGCATGCCCCATGCGTTTACCGGCAGGCGCCGTAACACCTGCGATATAAGACACAACGGGTTTTGTCACATGCGCACGAATAAACTCAGCGGCTTCATCTTCAGCCGTTCCACCGATTTCACCCACCATGATAATTGCTTCTGTTTGTGGATCGTTTTGAAACAAGGCTAGTACATCGATAAATGTCATACCAGGAATAGGATCGCCACCAATGCCCACGCATGTAGACTGACCAAAACCTAACTGAGTTGTTTGATGAACAGCTTCATACGTTAACGTGCCTGAACGTGAAACAATTCCTACACGCCCCGGCTTATGAATGTGACCTGGCATGATACCAACTTTACATTCGCCCGGCGTAATTACACCAGGACAGTTTGGCCCAATTAAGCGAATCCCTTTTTGATGTGAAAGATATTCTTTAACATAAAGCATATCTAACGCAGGAATACCTTCTGTAATGCACACAACCAACTCAATGCCGGCATCAATTGCTTCAAGAATAGAATCCTTACAAAAAGCAGCAGGAACATAAATCATACTGACATTCGCGCCTGTTTCTTTAACAGCATCTTCTACTGTATTAAAAACAGGTAAATTCAAGTGCTGGGAACCGCCTTTTCCAGGCGTAACACCGCCAACCATATTGGTACCATAGGCAATAGACTGCTCAGAATGTAACGTGCCTTGCGCACCGGTGAAACCCTGACAAATCACACGGCTGTTCTTATTAACTAATACGCTCATACTTTACCCCCTGCTGCTTTAACTGCCATTTCAGCACCTTGATCAAACGTTTTAGCTGCCAAAATATTCATGCCAGATTCACTCAACTTTTTAGCGCCTAACTCAGCATTATTACCCTCCAAACGAACAACCACAGGCACGCTCACAGATACATCCTGAACAGCACTAATAATGCCTTCAGCAATGAGATCACAACGCACAATGCCGCCAAAAATATTCACAAATACGCACTTCACTTTTTCATCCGAAAGAATAAGCTTGAACGCTTCGCGAACACGTTCACGTGTTGCACCACCGCCCACATCTAAAAAGTTTGCAGGACTACCCCCTTTTAATTGCACCAAATCCATCGTTGCCATAGCAAGGCCTGCACCATTTACCATGCAACCAATATTGCCCTCTAAGGATACATAGTTTAATTCCCACTCTGCTGCGATTCTCTCACGCTCATCTTCTTGGGAAAGATCTTCCATCGCTTTAAGATCAGGGTGCCTAAATAAAGCACTTCCATCAATCACGATTTTGGCATCTAAACAATGCAGTTTCCCCTCAGTAGTAATCACTAAAGGGTTAACTTCAAGCAACGATACATCCTTCTCAACAAACAGCTTGGCAAGCTTTAAAAACATGTCAGTAAATTGCTTAACTTGACTGGCATTTAACCCAAGCTTATAGGCGATTTGTCGCGCTTGAAAAGGCTGCGCACCCACCAAAGGATCAATCACAGTACGAATAATTTTTTCAGGTGTTTCATGCGCTACTTTTTCTATATCAACGCCGCCTTCTGTGGAAGACATAAATACAACACGACGTGAAGCACGATCAACCACCGCGCTTAAATACAGCTCTTTTTCAATATCTGTACAAGATTCAACCAATACGGCATCGACTGGCTGACCTTTCTCGGTCGTTTGAATAGTGACGAGTCTAGAACCCAACATTTTATCGACAAATTGACGAATTTCCTGCTCATTACTGACGAGTTTTACACCGCCCGCTTTACCACGACCACCTGCATGCACTTGTGCTTTTACAACCCATTTATGGCCACCAATTTTTTTGGCTGCCTCGACAGCTTCATCTGCACTTTTAACAGCAAAACCAGTGGAAACAGGTAATCCATAAGAAGCAAAGATTTTTTTAGACTGATACTCATGTAAATTCATCTTAATCGCCTTTTGGTTATATCAATAAAAAGTAACGGATCAGCACACGCTCTTATTCTTTATTTGCTACTGCTTTTTCTTGCGATTAGCAACATGAATAGCCTTACCATCTACTGCTAAAGCTGCCTCATGGAGACATTCGGATAAACTAGGATGCCCGTAAATCATTAGCTGTAAATCTTCAGTGCTCGCAGCAAATTCAAGCGCCATAACACCCTGCATGACAATTTCTGAAGCCTGCGGACCAAAGATATGAACACCTAGAATACGGTCTGTTGTTTCGTGGGAAATAACCTTTACTAAACCTTCTGCATCACCTGCTGCCAAAGCACGACCAGATGCAGCAAAAGGAAAGACACCCACTTTATAAGGTTCGCCACGCGCTTTAAGTTCTTGCTCAGTTAAACCAACCCAAGCAATTTCAGGATGGGTATAAATCACCCAAGGTACTGCCTCATAATTAAGTTGATGAGCGTGACCTGCAATGACACCGGCAACCATTACACCTTCTTCTGTTGCCTTATGAGCAAGCATAGGACCACGCACAATATCGCCTATGGCATACACCCCAGGCATATTTGTTTGACAATACTGATTAACATGAATAAAACCACGCTCATCTAAACCAACACCCGCGCCTGGGCAGAATAATTTTTCCGTATAGGGTCTGCGACCTACTGCCACAATGAGCCGATCAACAGTTAAAGATTGCACGCCCTCTTTATCTTTATACTCAACAA
Organism: Klebsiella pneumoniae; assembly: GCA_945860125.1. Lineage (GTDB taxonomy): Bacteria > Pseudomonadota > Gammaproteobacteria > Pseudomonadales > CAMAPQ01 > CAMAPQ01. The sequence continues at coordinate 57,627 of CAMAPQ010000002.1, read as the reverse complement.
ATACCTCATTATTTTCGATACGTGTACCTGTTACTCGCGCACCTAAACGAATATCTAAACCCTGTTTTTTAAAAGATTTCAGCGCCTCTCGAGAAACTTGCTCATCTACGGAAGAAAGAAAAGTATCGAGGGCTTCTAAAATAATAACTTCTGCGCCTAAACGACGCCAAACACTCCCAAGCTCAAGCCCAATCACACCCGCCCCAATGACACCTAAACGCTTAGGCACTTCCAATAAATCTAAAGCCCCTGTTGAATCAATAATAAAAGGATCTTGCTTAGCAGCAACAGGAATATTCACCGGTTCAGAACCACTGGCAAGAATGACATTCTCTGCATTTAAAATGCGTTTTTCACCTTCATTTGGCGTAAATTCTACTTTCTTACTGCCCAAAAAAGTGCCCAACCCTTGCAACCACTCAACACCATTATTTTTTAATAAACCAGCAATGCCTTGTGTTAGCTGAGAAACGACTTTATCTTTTCTTGCAATCATCTGAGGCACATTGAGCGTCACACCGCCCAATGTCACGCCATGCTCTGTTAAAGAATGCAGCGCATCTGAATATTTATGAGAGGAATCAAGCAATGCTTTAGAAGGAATACAACCTACATTCAAACAGGTGCCACCTAAAGCAGGCTTACCTTGTTTACTGATACGGCTTTCTATACAAGCTGTTTTCAAACCAAGTTGCGCGCATTTAATAGCCGCCGCATAACCACCGGGGCCGCCACCAATTACAACCACATCAAAGGTGTTTGAGTCTGTCATATATGATCCCCAATAATTAAACTGTCCCCAAAATTAAACTGTCCCCAAAATTAAATATCTAATAATAAGCGCGCAGGATCTTCAATTAACTCTTTAATCGTTACTAAGAACTGTACAGCATCTCGCCCATCAAGGAGACGATGATCATAAGATACCGCCAAATACATCATTGGCAAAATCACAACCTGTCCATTCACTGCCATTGGCTTATCTTGAATTTTATGTAAACCAAGAATCGCACTTTGAGGTGGATTTAAAATGGGCGTAGATAATAAAGAACCAAAGACACCACCATTAGAAATGGTAAATGTACCGCCAGTCATATCATCCACAGCTAATTTTCCTGCACGCGCCTTTTCCCCAAAAGCAATAATTTGCTGCTCAACCTCAGCAAAACTTTTACGATCTGCATCTCGAACAACAGGCACCACTAAACCACGATCACTTGAAACAGCAACACCAATATCGTAAAAGCTATGATACACAACATCATTTCCATCAATAGAAGCATTGACTTCAGGAAAACGCTTTAATGCCTCAACGCTTGCTCTCACAAAAAAAGACATAAAACCTAGTTTAGTACCATGTGCTTTTTCAAAAGCATCTTTATAATTTTTACGCATTTCCATGACTGGTTTCATGTTCACTTCATTAAACGTCGTGAGCATCGCGGTATTTTGTTTCGCTTGCATTAAACGCTCTGCAATACGCGCACGTAAGCGTGTCATCGGCACACGACGCTCTTCACGATCTGCATATATTTGATCGCGAGACTTATCAACTGTTTGTGAATAAGGCTGACCTACAGACGCTACAGGCTTTGTATTTTGCTCAGCACTAATATGCCCAACCACATCTTCTTTTGTGACTCTGCCGCCCTTCCCAGAACCCTCAACTTGGCTAATGCTAAGCTGTTTTTCATCCAGTAAACGGCGTGCTGCGGGTGAAGAAGGTTTCTCGACAGAGGAGGGCTTATCCTTTAAAACCTCTTTAGATGCAGGCGCAGCTGTTGAATTAGAAGCCGCAACTTGCTGCGGTGCAGTAGCACTTACTACGCCTTCTTTAACAACACCTTCTTCAACTACACCTAATAGCTCAAGGCTTGAAATTACATCGCCAGGTTTTTTGAGTATTTTTGTCAGGGTGCCATCTGCTGAGGCAACCACTTCTAAAACAACTTTATCTGTTTCAATATCAACAATTAGCTCATCCCTTTTAACGCTATCGCCTACTTTTTTATGCCAAGAAGCAATAGTGCCGTCTGCTATCGACTCAGGAAACTGAGGGGCCTTTATTTCGTACATTGTGCCATCCCTTACCATCAAAAATTGAATTGATTATTTCTAACTTACTCAGCAAAAAAAGCATCATTGATCAGCCGTTCTTGCTCTTCAACATGAACGCTTAAATACCCACAAGCAGGTGCAGCAGAAGACGTGCGACCCGCATATTTCAAATACAAACTACTATTAACACGCGTCACAGCATGGCGAATATGATGCTGACTACAGTACCAAGCACCTTGATTCATTGGTTCTTCTTGACACCACACAATTGTTTTTAACTGAGGATAACGAGCTAACGCCTCTTCCAACTCTTTCTCAGGAAAAGGATATAACTGTTCAATCCGCACAATAGCGATATTCATAATAGACTGGGTACGTCTTTTTTCTGCAAGATCATAGTAAATTTTGCCGCTACATAGCACCACACGCGTTACATTTTCAGGATTAATCTGTGGTTCAACTTCATCAATCAATAGACTAAAACTACCTTCACTTAAATCCTCAAGAGACGAGATACACAGTTTATGACGCAGCAAACTTTTAGGGGTCATCACAACTAAAGGTTTTCTAATTGGACGAATACCCTGCCGGCGTAAAAGATGATAAATTTGTGCCGGTGTTGAAGGCACGCAAACCTGAATATTATATTCAGCACACAACTGCAAAAAGCGCTCTAAACGCGCTGAAGAATGCTCAGGCCCCTGCCCTTCATAACCGTGAGGCAATAACATAACAAGCCCGCAAACTCTTGCCCACTTATGCTCGCCTGACGAAATAAATTGATCAATAACAACCTGTGCACCATTAGCAAAATCGCCAAATTGAGCCTCCCAAATCACCACACCCTTAGGCGCTGTTGTTGCGTAACCATACTCAAAACCTAAAACAGCTTCTTCTGATAGCAAAGAATCATATAATTCAAAAGAGGCATTCGGGGTTGATAGCATTTTCAGAGGGCAAAAAGCTTCGCCTGTTTTTTGATTATGCACAACAGCATGACGATGAGAGAAAGTACCTCGACCACAATCTTGCCCGGTCATGCGCACATAAAAACCATCATGCAGCAAAGTAGCGTACGCCATCACTTCTGCACAGCCCCAATTAATTGGCAAAGCACCCGCCATCATTTTACGGCGATCTTCATATATCTTCTCAACCTGCTTCTGTATTACAAAGCCTTCAGGGAATTGATCCATCGTTTGACTAAGTTTTTGTAGGCCCTCTAAAGGGAAAGTCGTATTAACATAGGGAATCCAGCCATGGCCAAGATAGGGAGACCAGTCAACAAAAAGTTCGCGATTAGGCTCCCGAACCAAACTCTTCACAACGTGCTGACCGTCTTCAAGTAACTGACGATAATCATCCATCATTTTATCAAGATCAGCTGTGCTAACCACTTTCTCATCAATTAATTTATCAGAATAAATTTGTCGCGGACTTAATTGCTTCCAAATGACTTGATACATCAACGGTTGTGTACCAGAGGGTTCATCTGTTTCATTATGCCCATGACGTCTATAACAGATTAAATCAAGCACAACATCTTTTCTAAACTCTTTGCGGAAATCAACAATCAATTGCGTTGCAAAAAATACAGCTTCAGGATCATCACCATTCACATGAAAAATAGGCGCCTGAACCATCTTAGCAATATCAGTGCAATACTCAGTTGAACGCGCATCCGCAGGATTACTCGTTGTAAAACCCACCTGATTATTCACAATAAAATGAACCGTTCCCCCCGTAAAATAACCTCTTGTTTGTGACATTTGGAAGGTTTCCATCACAACACCCTGGCCTGCAAAAGCAGCATCGCCATGTATCAAAACAGGCAATACTTTCTGACCCAAAAGATCACTACGGCGATCTTGCCTTGCTCTCACAGAGCCCTCAACGACAGGAGATACAATTTCAAGGTGCGAAGGATTAAAAGCTAAAGCAAGATGAACCTCTCCACCAGAAGTCATCACATTAGATGAAAAGCCTTGATGATATTTCACATCACCCGAACCCACTTGCGTGATACGTTTCCCTTCAAATTCATGGAATAAATCAGCAGGATTTTTGCCTAAAATATTGACCAAAACATTAAGCCTGCCACGGTGCGCCATACCCATGACAATTTCTTTCACGCCATGCTGGCCTGCACGTTGAATTAATTCATTGACCGATACAATTAAACTCTCACCACCTTCCAACCCAAAACGTTTATAGCCAGGATACTTTGAGGCAAGCGATTTCTCTAAACCTTCGGCCGCAATCAAACGCTCTAAAATCTGTTTTTTAATATCAGGCGAATAATCAGGATGAGACTCAACACTTTCCATGCGCTGCTGAATCCAACGCTTTTCTTCTGTATTGACAATATGCATGTATTCCACGCCAATACTGGCGCAATACGTTTTTTCAAGCGTTTGAATTATTTCACGCAGCCTAGCTTCTTCTTTGCCAATGAATAAATTACCCGTATTAAATGTCGTTTCAAAATCAGCAGCAGATAAGCCATGGTAACCCAGCTCGAGATCAGGTACCGCCTGGCGTGACATTAGCTTCAAAGGATCTAGATTTGCTTTTTGATGGCCCCTCACACGATATGCAGAAATAAGCTGCAAGACTTTGACTTGCTTTCTTTCATGCTCTGTGGAAACTTTACTGACTTCAAGAGGTTTAACGCGATTGCGATTTTTGGCAAGATAGAGGAAGTGATCACGAACATCAGAATGGGGGAGATCTTTCTCAAGATTAGTATCAACTCTTGGCAACATTTCAAAATTCTTTCGCCAATCTTCTGGCACTGAATTGGGATCTTTAAGATAGGATTCATATAAAGACTCAACGTAAGACACATTCCCGCCAGAAAGGTAGGAGGTCCGCCATTGGTGGTACATCGTACTTTTATCCATGCAAATTCACCAATACATCCTGATATCAATTTATTTTTTAGATACGAAAATCATATATATGAAAGAACTATAACCTGAAACTAAGACAGATATAGCATCAACCTATATAGCCAATATAACGCTTCAAATAAATACTATGCACAATCCTTTCCATCTACTTCTATACCCTTCGTACTTGAAAAAACGGCATTGTTGGCAGCTCTCATTCACCCCAATCACATCGTTTATCTATGCTCATGGGGTTGACTTGCTTGCCGCCTCACCGTGATTCCAATAAAGAAGGGTATACTTCTAAAAGAATGAGATCACAAAAACAGCTTAGGTTGCTTTATCTAATAACATATTACGAATATTGCCAATTGCCTTGGTAGGATTTAAACCCTTAGGACAAACGCTCACGCAATTCATCACGCCACGACAACGAAAAACACTAAAGGGATCTTCAAGATCGCTCAATCTTTCTTCTTGAGCAGTATCACGACTATCCGCTAAGAAACGGTAAGCCTGCAATAAACCAGCAGGACCGACAAACTTATCAGGATTCCACCAAAAAGAAGGACAGGCCGTTGAACAACAAGCGCACAAAATACACTCATACAAACCATCAAGCTTATCTCTATCTTCAGGCGACTGAAGACGCTCAATAGCAGGCGGAGGAGACTCATTAATAAGATACGGTTTTACTTTCTCATACTGTTTAAAGAATAAACTCATATCGACAACTAAATCACGAATAACAGGTAGACCAGGTAAAGGTCTTAAGATAAGCAGATCTTCACCGGGCTTCAGCGCTAAAGAAAGCGGCGTAATGCACGCAAGACCATTTTTCCCGTTCATGTTCATACCATCAGAGCCACATACGCCCTCGCGACATGAGCGTCGAAAAGACAAGGAGGCATCTTTTTCCTTAATTAAGGACAGCACATCCAGCACCATAAGATCCTTTCCACCAGTCTCGATCTGATACTCTTGAAAATAGGGTTTCTCATTTTCTTCTGGATTATATCGATATACTTTAATTCTCATAGATCATCTCTCTTTTATCTCTCTAATTCCGCCCCTTTACACTATATCCAAAAACATTAGTAGGTCCTTGCTTTTGGCTCAAATGGCTCCATTGTCTTCGGCGTAAAATTGACTGCACGCTTTGATACGCTCTTATCAACAGGACTATACAAAGAATGCGCCAGCCAATTTTGATCATCCCTTTCAGGGAAGTCATAACGAGAATGCGCACCACGACTTTCTTTGCGATGCTCAGCGGCAATTGCGGTTGCCTCAGCGACTTCCATTAAGTTATCCAGCTCTAAGGCCTCTATACGTGCTGTATTGAATATCTGTGACTTATCACTTAAATAAGCTTTATCCAAACGTGCACGTACTTCGACAAGCTTAGCAATACCCTCCTGCATTAAGTCTCCCTTGCGGAATACACCAAATGCATTTTGCATAATTTGCTGCAAAGTTTTACGAACATCAGAAACACTCTCACCTTGATTGGCTGAAGACTGCCAGCGATTATAACGTTGCATACTTTTTTCAAGATCACTTGCACTAGACGTTTGCAGCTCAATACCCTGGGTTAGCGCCTGCTCAATATATAAACCAGCAGCACGACCAAATACCACAAGATCAAGTAACGAGTTACCGCCCAAACGATTAGCACCATGAACAGAAACGCACGCCACCTCTCCAGCAGCATAAAGACCATCAACAGTTTTATCTTTACCATCAAGCCCGCGCGTCATTACCTGACCATTCACATTAGTGGGCACGCCACCCATCATATAATGACAAGTAGGCACAACAGGAATGGGTTCTCTCACAGGGTCAACACCTGCAAAGGTTTTAGCCAACTCACAAATACCTGGCAACATTTTATGCAGCTTCTCTTCACCTAAATGATCAAGCTTCAAAAGCACGTGATCACCGTCTTTTCCACAACCGCGGCCTTCAATAATCTCCATCATCATCGAACGAGCAACAACATCACGACCCGCTAAATCTTTTGCATTAGGCGCATAACGCTCCATAAAACGCTCACCATTTTTATTGACGAGATAGCCGCCCTCGCCCCGACAACCTTCTGTTACCAAGGTACCAGCACCTGCGATACCAGTAGGATGAAACTGCCACATCTCAATATCCTGCACGGGAAAACCAGCACGAAGAGACATACCAATACCATCGCCTGAATTAATCAGCGCATTCGTCGTAGAAGAATAGATTCTACCCGCACCACCCGTTGCCAAAACAGTTGCTTTTGACTGAAAGTAAACCACCTCACCCGTTTCAATACACATTGCAACGACGCCCGTTACAGCGCCTCGCTGATTAGTGACAAGATCTAATGCATACCACTCATTAAAAAAGACCGTTTCATGCTTCACATTCTGCTGATATAAAGTATGCAAGAGTGCATGGCCTGTTCGATCTGCCGCTGCGCAAGTTCGCGATGCCTGCCCACCTTTACCAAAATCCTTAGATTGGCCACCAAAAGGACGCTGATAGATACGACCAGATTCCGTTCTCGAAAAAGGCAACCCCATATGCTCTAGCTCAAAAACTGCTTTTGGGCCTTCGCTACACATATACTCAATTGCGTCTTGATCGCCAATATAATCAGACCCTTTTACCGTATCGTACATATGCCAGCGCCAATCATCATTTGGATCATCACTTTGTATTGCGCAGGTAATGCCGCCTTGCGCAGACACCGTATGAGAACGCGTTGGAAAAACCTTAGAGAGCAACGCCGTTTTAAAACCAGACTGAGCCAGCTGCAAACTAGCGCGCATACCTGCACCACCACCACCAACAATCACTGCATCAAAAGTAAGCGTACGTATCGACATGGATCACACTCCCAATAAAACCATCACGGCCCAAACAAAACTTACTAACAAGACAAGCGCAACAAACACTTGGGCTAGCGCGCGAAAAGAAAAAGGCTTGATGTAATCTGTGATAACTGTCCACATACCAATCCATGCATGAACACCAACAGAAGCAAACGCTAACACATTAAAAATCTTCATAGGTGTTGAGCGCATAAAGCCAGACCACACCTCATAACTTAGAGGCGAAGAAAGCATCATAAAACCCACGACAACAATCAAATAAACGCCCAGCAGCACGGCTGTTAAACGCTGAAGAATCCAATCCTGCAACCCATTTTTAGACCAGCTTGTTACGCGGGTTACCATATCCACACTCCCAACATCAAAAATAAAAAGCCAGAAACAGCAAACGTTACTTTAGCAGCCAAATCTGCACCTTCTAACGTCTCAGCATGACCAAAATCCATCACAAGATGTTTTACGCCTGCAACTAAGTGATAAGCCAAACTACTTAACACACCCCACAGAATCAATTTCATAAAAAAGGAATCAAGACAGTCTTGAATCCGCGCAAAACTCTCCGGCGAGGCTAACGAAGAAGATAACAACCACACCAAAAAAGGAATCATTAAAAAAGTGATGCCGCCAGTGATACGATGAATAATTGACGCAATGCCAGGCAACGGCAACTGGTAAGAAACCAAAGAGCGCACATCAATATTTCTGGGGCGTTTATGAGGTACTTTTTTTTTGGAAGGGGCGCCAGAAGAAATCTCGGCATTCATTGGATTTATCCATTTATTTTCTAATATTCTCACCAAGAAAGACGCAAAGCTTTGCATCGAATAAACACCTCTTAGTTAACTTAACTTACCAAATGAAAATTAAACAAAATGAGTCCGCCTGCTCAAAAAATGCAGGCAATTAAGAATTACCTGAACAATCTTAAGCGTGAGCGCGTCACATATCGCGTTACATGCTACACATAAGGCGCGATACGAACAAAAAATAAGAAGAAAAAAAGAGCCATTAAAATACCGGTCAAGTATAAAGCATACCCACCAAAAAACAAACCTCTATGCGAGCAATTAGCCCCCAAAAAAGAGCCTAAAAAATCACTTGCCTCGCAAAGTATCACAACGATACATCACGACAACACAAAAAAACCAAAACAATATCATGAAAGATCGTCAGAAAAAACGAGCTTATCTGATTTATTGCGGCAAGATTTTTTAATCTATACTGCTCTAGGTATTAAATATTATTTTTTTTTCATTTAGAATGAGCGCCCCACGTTAAGTAACTTGCATATAAATTAAGCGAGTGTATATTCGCAACCAAGCTTCTTTAATTAGAAACACCAATTAGAAACACCAAGGAGAGCCCCATGACCGAAAGACACGCTGAGCTACGCCTTGATACTCAAGAGTTACCTATTTCACTACCGATCAAAAGCGGAACAGTGGGGCCTGATGTAATTGATATTCAAAGTCTGACAAAATATGGCTATTTCACTTTTGATTCAGGTTTTATGTCAACGGCAGCCTGTGAATCAAAAATTACTTATATTGATGGAGATCAAGGCATTCTCCTGCATCGTGGCTACCCTATTGATCAGCTTGCTAAAAAGTCTGACTATTTAGAAACATGCTTTCTTCTTTTATACGGTGAGCTACCTAACGGCGAACAAAAAGAAAAGTTTGAACGCACCATCAAAAATCACACAATGGTCCATGAGCAAATCCGTAATTTTTATAACGGATTTAGAAGAGACGCTCATCCCATGGCAATTATGTGCGGTGTTGTCGGCGCACTCTCTGCTTTTTACCACGATTCACTTGATATTAATAATGAAGAGCATCGCCAAGTGGCTGCTTTCCGTCTTGTTGCTAAAATGCCGACATTAGCGGCAATGTCTTACAAGTATTCGGTAGGCCAACCGTTCATGTACCCCAAGAACGAATTTGGTTACGCTGAAAACTTCTTACATATGATGTTTGGTGTCCCCACACGTGAAAGCAAAATTAGCCCAACACTTGCGCGCGCAATGGACAAGATATTTATTCTGCACGCTGACCATGAACAAAATGCATCAACTTCAACTGTGCGCTTAGCAGGCTCCTCAGGCGCCAATCCTTTCGCATGCATTGCGGCAGGTATTGCCGCATTATGGGGGCCCGCTCATGGTGGTGCGAATGAGGCGGTGCTTAATATGCTAATGGAAATTGGCGATGTTTCTCGCGTTGATGAGTACATCAAAAAAGCAAAAGATAAAAATGATGCTTTCAGATTAATGGGTTTTGGTCATAGGGTTTATAAGAACTTTGACCCAAGAGCAACCGTAATGCGTGATACCTGCCATGAAGTATTGCAAGAGTTAGGCTGTGGTAACGATCCTTTATTTAAGCTTGCACTAGAGCTTGAGAGAATCGCACGAGAAGATAGCTATTTTATTGAAAAGAAACTTTATCCTAATGTTGATTTTTACTCAGGCATTATTCTAAGGGCTATCGGCATACCGACAAGTATGTTCACTGTTATTTTCGCCCTAGCACGCACCGTCGGCTGGATTGCACACTGGCATGAAATGATTAGCGGCCCTTATAAAATAGGTCGTCCACGCCAGCTATATACCGGTTCACCAATGCGTGACTTTATTGCACTTGATCAAAGAAAGTAAGAAAAAAGCCATTCCGACTTTATAAAAGGAATTAGCATGAAGGGAAGTAAGTCGTTACGTTTAGCCTTTATTGGTTTGGGTACGATGGGCTTCCCAATGGCGGGGCATCTTGCCGACAACGGCTTCGATGTCATTATTTATAATCGCACGCCTGAAAAGTGCCATGCCTGGCTTAAAAAACATGCAGGCACGATTGCATACACCCCCAAAGAAGCAACACAAAACGCTCAAATTATTTTCACCTGCGTTGGTAACGACCATGACTTATGGGATGTTTTTTCAAACAAGGAAGGCATTAGCGAGTCAATTCAACCTAATGCGATTCTTGTTGATCACACCACGACTTCTGCTGATATTGCGCAAAAACTCGCCATGCAATGCCAATTAAAGGGTGCATTCTTCATTGACGCCCCCGTTTCTGGTGGGCAACAAGGCGCCCAAAAAGGGTGTCTTACAATTATGTGTGGCGGTGAAAATGAAGCATTTGAAACTGTAAAGCCGCTGCTATTTTGTTATGCGCGCGCTGTAACACTCATGGGAACAGTTGGGTGCGGCCAGCTGACGAAAATGGTTAACCAAATTTGTGTTGCAGGCTTGATTCAATCATTAGCAGAAGGTATTCAATTTGCGACAAAAGCAGGGTTAGATCCTAAAAAAGTCATTGAAGTAATTTCTAAAGGCGCAGCGCAATCTTGGCAGATGGAAAATCGCAGCGCGACAATGATTAATAATGAATATGATCATGGTTTTGCCGTTGAATGGATGAGAAAAGATTTAGGCATTTGTTTAGCCGCCGCACAAAAAATTAAGGCAACGTTACCTATTACTGCCATAGTAGATAAATTTTATGCTGAAATTGAAACAATGGGCGGAAAAAGATGGGATACATCAAGCTTACTTACCAGAATGATGATTGACTCTTAATGTGAGCTTGTCGAATGGTTTTAACTTAAAACTTATCCTTCGACAGGCTCAGGATGAACGAAAAATTCAAATTCAAAACTAACTCAGTGTACGCACATATTGCTCCATCATTTTAACCCGAGGGTTCATGACACGGAACCATAACGGCGGAAAAAATGCCATGAGTAACATAATCGGATACCCCAGAGGTAGTTGAGGAAGCTCACTATGATTGACTAATACTTGATATCTTTTAGCTGCACGATAATGATGATCAGAATGACGTTGCAATTGAAACAAAATGAGATTACTAAAAAAATGATCATTATTCCATGAGTGATAAGGCATCACTTTTTCATACTGACCATTCTCTTTTTGCTTACGCCTTAAACCATAATGCTCAACATAATTAATCGCTTCTAACACGATGGCCGCAGCAAAAGACTGCATTAAAAAATACACCGCCCCTACCATGCCCCACAAGTAAAAACCAAGCCCCAACCATAGTAAACTTAAGCCATACCAATAAAGTAACTCATTACGATAATGCCAAAAACTTAATCCTTTTACTTTAAGTCTATTAGCTTCCAACTTAAAAGCAGCTGTTACATTATGGAGCATGGCTTTTGGAATAAATTGAAATAAAGTTTGATTGTATTGAGCAGAAGAATGATCGTTTGGCGTACCAACATTAACGTGATGCCCTCTCACATGCTCTACTTTAAAGCCGCCATAACAAACCGTTGAATATAAAATACCGCCTAAATTCTGCTCAAACCGAGATGTTTTATGCACTAATTCATGACCCGTTGTAATGCCTAAGGTGGCTGTTACCACCCCCACTAAAACAGCTAATGCAATTTGAAGAAAAAAAGATAAGTCGTTAGAAACTAAAAATTCACCACCAAAAAAAATAACACTCAATTGAATAGGGACAATAAGATAAGTTAAATAACGGTAATAATGATCCTGATCAAGAATAGGTTGCTCAGAATCGGTAGGATTAGAAGTATCACGACCAATCACATAATCAAGAAGAGGAATTAGCCCAAATAGAATTAAAAAGCCGAATAAAATAGCCGCTATGTTGCTATTAAAAATAGAAGACATATAACTTAAAGCATAAATGACTAAAGCAGGAATTAATGAAGTTAAGTAACCCCATTTTTTCATCTTAACTAAAAAAGAAGGGGCTTTACGATAACCAAAATATTTTTCCATCGGGCTAATCTCCTAAAAACACAGGACTTACGCAAAATTGTTCCAGCAAGGCGTCGCGATGAAGACAGTACAAATCGTACGACGAAGCGCGACAACAAAGCTGGGCAGTTTTACGTAAAGTCCTAACACATTAAAAACATCCATGCACGCCTGCTTAAGAGTATATATCATTCATAAATGAGTTTTATCTCATTCCAAAACTGTGTTAATAGGGTTTTTCATTATCCCTACCGTAATTTTTAGCTGGAGAATAGATGACCAAAATATTATTTAAACTAACCATTCTTTTTTTATTTTTAATAATATTAAGTAGTCTTTTTATTTTCTGGCAAAGATCAACACTCTTTAGCTTATTTTTATATAAACGCCTACAGATGTACGGTGTTTATTCGGTTGAGGTTGAGGTTGGCAAAATCAACTTTCCTAACATTGAAATTAAACGCGCTTTAATCAAAGGCGACAAAGGGCCCTTTTTAATCACAGCAGAGATTACTCAAGCTAATTGTAGATTGATTTTTAGCGCAGATCATACGGTTTCTTGCCACACAGCCATACTTGAAAATATGGAAGTAAAAGCTGAAAACACGTTACCTGAGGAAATACCAAGCGCCCAAACATTACTCAACCTATTAACGAGCATACAAAGCTTAAGTAAAATTGAGATGCTTGAAACCAGCACAAAAATAAAACATTGGTCACTATTATTTTATCCCTACCAAAGCCAACGCTTTGCTTTACAAGGTGATGCGCATATTGATCAGGGAAAACTTTACAGCACTTATCAACTCACTAAATCGGATATGCTTGAACTGGATGTTTCTGGCAATCTTGATTTTTTAACAGATCATACGAACCTAACAGCTAAAACAAAAAACAGTGAGATTAATTCTCATTTTTCTTTTACAGAAACAATGCGTAATCATCCTGGTAACTTTAATATTGAGTCAAAAGGGAAAATTGCAGCAGAAGATATTGAGGCTGTAAAAAAGCACTTTCCTTTTCTTTCATGGCTAAAAAATACCCAAGGATCAATAAATATTAATCATTTTAGTGTATCTTCCCCACTACAGTTAGATAGCACACTTTTAAAAAATCCACTCTTCCAAATCAAATCAGAATTTAACTTTGACGTCTCAACACATACCGAAAACTTACCTTTCTCTGAAGCCGCTGCAAACTCAGATTTCAACATATTTTTTTCGGCTGATAATTTAAATATTGAAGTCAATCATTTCACAATAAAACTGAACGATAAAGATAAAAAGCTTACGTTACGCTCAACAGAAAAGCATTTAATCTCATGGAATGGCAGCCAAAATTGGCACTTTAATTTTAATCACCCTATTACCTGGCAATTTGTTAGCCGGCAGATTGAAAAACAAGCAGCGCAAGGGGCAGCACAAGAAAGTGAGAAGCTACAAGGGATTGCTAATAATGTTGTTGTGTATACCGGTGAAAATACACACATACAATTTACTTTATTAAGCGATACACAAAGCAATTGGCAAAATCTGCTCGATACTCAAACCGCCACGCTTATTCCGGCTTATCGCTTAGAAACAACTATTAACAAAGAGGAACCTTACTGGTTACTAAATAGTAAATTTGAAAGCACAAAAGATGACAGCAAAGCAAATTTATCAGGCGAATATCATATACAGAAAAAAAGCTTTAGTTCACAACTTGCTCTTGAGACGAATATTGAAAACACGAAGTCATTACTGCAAAAAATCTTTACGCCTACAGATATTCATTCTGCTTATTTATTCCACCCTATTGATCAGCTGATCGAACAGCTTCAAAAGGGCAAATTAACCTACTCAGGAAAAATACAAGGCCAATTACCGCCCCAAAATAACACGCTAAATTTTGAGCATCAGCTAGAAATAAAAAGCATGCAAAGTAACTTACCTTGGCTCAACTGGGATGGGCTTTCATTAAGCCTGATAGGAAAAACAGAAAAATTAAATCACAACACAGGTGAGTTTTCAGTTGAACTGAAGCAGTCTCACTTATTTGATCCTTTAACTAAGGCCAATTTGAAAGGCGAATTTAGTTACTCAACCATTCCCAAAGAATGGACAATAAAAACAAATGCACAACTTGAAGTGATGGGTGGGCAAGCCAATACCGAAAATATGATTGCGATGAATAATCAATCAGATCATTTTATACTGCCCTTAAAATCACAGTCACTAAACTTGAACGAATTATTTAACCTAAACCGACCCTCACGTTACACGTTAAACCACCCAGAAGTAGAGGGTATGCTTTATCTTAAATTTAAAGAGCTATTTCAGCTTGAATCACTTGACGGTGAAATTAATACAAAAAAAACAGCGTATCTCACAGACAAACCAAATAGTGATACTCAGCTACTCACCCCCTCTCAATTTAATTTTTCAATTGATACAAATAACTTGCTCAGGCTAACATTATCAGCTAAAAATGAGGGCAGCGCAGTGCGCTTTCCAGAATATACGGTACGACTCAACAAAATACAGCGATAACCCTAATAACGACATAAAAGCTATGCTTTCATGCGCAATAAGTGACCATTTTTTTCAGGATGAATAATGATTACACCGTATACATGCCTTGCTTTAAACCAACCTGCTTTTATTCCTCCCCCCGTACTATTTAATAGTAGGGGTTGCAGTGGATTCCAGTCTTCTTTTCCAGGAAATTGGCTGCGTTCATCACAAGAAAATCATCACATAGGGAGAATTGCCGCCCTCTCTTTTGAAGGGCCTTGTATGCCTTTTTCTTCCTCTTTTCAGATGAGCGATCATGATTTTGATACATTCAGACAACCGCCACAGGCCTTTAAAAGACTTGCTTTTATTCGGCCGTTTGTTATCCAAGAAGATACTCTAGACAGCATACGCAAAAACAATCAAGACAATACGCAAGATAACGAATATTTCATCTCAAAGCTGCAAACAGAAAATAAAAATAGTGATAACACAAACGACGACCTACCCTATTGCTTACAGGATACAGATAGCTTACCTCATACCGAAAAAGAACATCACCTCGCTGAATGGCTAAAAGAAATCCAGCAGCTTTCCAGTGCTAAAAGAAAACTTTTATTAAAAACATTTTCAGTGGAACAACTCAGTGAATTTCATAAAAACGATAGAGCATGGAATACAGTTACCAAGCAAATCGCAAGAGAGTTTAACTGGAATGAATTTGTGCTGAATAATATTGAAGATGATCCTCATCATAAAAAAGCATTAGGTTTAGCCTTGCTCTCTAAAATAGCTTACGCGTGCATTGATACAACACATTCTATGGAAAGCTGCTTCCCACTGTGGTGTGATACGTTACTAGAGAGTGGCTTTAAAATAAAAAGTTTTGGTTTTAAGGATGACTGTAGTCGTGGTTTAATTTTTTACCGTGGAAAAGACGTCATTATTTCTTTTCGAGGCTCATCAAAGTTTCAAGATTTTTTGCTTGATCTAGATGCATGCCACATATCTAGTTACGGCGGTAATGTGCATAAAGGCATGAAATTAGCTTTTGATAAAGTACGAAGTAATTTAATGAGTTTACTGGATGATATTGAAAGCGAAAGCAATGAGCCTTTACATATTGCATTGACAGGTCACTCAATGGGCGGTGCTTTTGCCTATTTTGCCGCCTGTGAACTTGCCGATGAAACAGGCTATGACATTAAAAAAGTGGTTAGTTTTGGCGCACCTAAAGTATTTGATCAAGGTGCTGCTGATTTTTATCAATCAGCAGGATTAGAAGATAAAACAGCTCGCTTTGAACACTTTTCTGATCTCGTGCCTTTTTTGCCGCCCGTACCAAAACTCTTTTATCAATCAATTGGTAACCAACACTATCTCTCAAAAAATAATGAGATCTGGATTAAACCACCCAGCTATAAAGTACAAGCCGATCAACTTAAGCGCTTTAGCTTAAAAGAACAAGAAGCATTTGGTTTTGAAGCGCGAACAATTCTTGATCATTCATTAGATAGCTATATTAAAGGACTTTATATTTATCAGGCCTAATTTCATCCGCACCTTGCACCGAACAAGATCATAACTTTATCTTCTTGCACTGTATTGGATCTTACAACAAAATTAATAGGTATCAATTTTGCCTATCGCAAGAGATTGTTGCACCTGGAAAAGCTTATTAAGCACGTATTTTTAACACGTGTTTTAAAAAAACAAATGCAACGGCACAAAAATTGCGAACACGACTATTACAAGCGCGATTTAAAGCTACGAGCGCAGTTTAAAGCACTCGTCTGCTCTATCTAATACAACCTATACACACTTAATATTCGCTGCACTTATTCAATATTTTTTTATGCTTTATCGATAGGTATCACTATGAATCACGCCTCCTTTTTCCCTCAAAAGAAAAAAATTGTTGTTGTTGGCAATGGTATGGTTGGACATAAATTTCTTGAGAAGATTATTCAGAAAGATACACAGACGCAATTTGATATTCGCTGCTTTTGTGAAGAACCACGTACCGCTTATGATCGCGTTAAGTTATCTGCTTTTTTTAGCGATAAAACGGCAACCGAATTACAGCTAGCGAGTCTTGAAACTTATCAAGAATGGGGCATTGGTTTTCATTTAAACGATAAAGTAGCGCATATTGATCGAGAAAAGAAAGAAGTGTTATCTGAAGCAGGCGTACGTGTAACCTATGACGCACTGATTCTTGCTACGGGCTCTTACCCTTTCATGCCACCCATTGAAGGCAATAATAGGCCTCATGTTTTTGTTTATCGCACGATTGAAGATCTTATTCAGATTAAAGAATCTGCCCTTTGTGAGGGTAGCCGCATTGGTGTCGTCGTCGGCGGTGGCTTACTTGGTTTAGAAGCCGCTAAAGCGCTTAAAGATTTAGGGCTTGAAACACATGTTGTCGAGTTTGCGCCTAGGCTTATGGCGGTACAGGTTGATGACTTAGGCGGCAATGTTTTACGCAAAAAAATAGAGTCCTTAGGCGTTAAAATTCACACACAAAAAAATACATTAAAAATAGAAGATGATGAAAATCATCGCCATAAAATGGTCTTTGCTGATGGCTCCTCTTTAAGTGCGGATATTATTCTTTTCTCTGCCGGTATTCGTCCACGCGATGATATCGCTAAAAACTGTGGGCTTGAAATAGGCAAAAGAGGCGGTATTGTTATTAATAACTATTGCCAAACAAGCGATCCTTCCATCTATGCCATTGGTGAATGCGCATTATGGAATGAGAAAATATTTGGCTTAGTTGCACCTGGTTTTAGCATGGCAGAAGTAGCTGTTGAGCACTTACACGAGGGAAAAAATGAATTTCTCGGTGCAGACATGAGCACGAAACTCAAACTACTTGGGGTGGATGTTGCAAGTATCGGTGATGCGCACGGCGTAACACCCGAATCTAAAAGTTATACTGTGATAGATGAAGCAAAAGGCATTTATAAAAAAGTTATCGTTGATAAAAATGGCGAAAATCTCTTAGGTGCCATCCTCATTGGCGATGCAGAAAATTATGGTTCATTGCTACAACTAGCTTTGAATAAAATGTTGATTCCTAAACAACCTTTACAACTTATTTTGCCAGATGATTTAGAAGGTGGTTCAGGCAATAAATTGGGCGTTGATAATCTGCCAGATAGCGCACAAATTTGCTCGTGTAACAACGTAAGCAAAGCAGAACTATGCTCAAAAATAAGCGCAGGTGTTACAGAATTAAGCGAGTTAAAGTCTTGCACAAAAGCAGCCACCAGCTGTGGTGGTTGCGCCGCTCTTGTTAAACAAATTCTTGATCGTGAGCTTGAAAAACAGGGGCTCGAAGTTAAAAAAGATATTTGCGAGCATTTTGCTTACTCAAGACAGCAGCTTTATCACCTCGCTCAGTTAGAGCAAATTAAAACCTTTGAAGATCTTATTTCTAAACATGGCAAAGGAAAAGGCTGCGATATTTGCAAACCCGCTACTGCTTCAATTCTTGCCTCACTATGGAATGAACATGTCTTAAGCAAAGCTCACGCAGGTATACAGGATACAAACGATTATTTTCTCGCCAACCTACAAAAAGATGGTAGTTATTCTGTTGTACCGAGAATTCCAGGCGGTGAAATTACACCTGAAAAACTCATCGCCATTGGTGTGGTTGCGCAAAAATATAATCTATATACCAAAATAACCGGCGGCCAAAGAATTGATCTATTTGGCGCACGTGTTGAACAATTACCACCAATATGGAAAGAGCTTATCCAAGCAGGCTTTGAAAGCGGTCATGCTTACGGCAAAGCACTCAGAACGGTTAAATCGTGTGTAGGTGATAGCTGGTGTCGCTACGGCGTGCAAGATAGTGTAGGGCTCGCTATCGAAGTTGAGAATCGTTATCGCGGGTTAAGATCGCCTCATAAACTAAAAATGGCGGTATCTGGCTGTACCCGTGAATGCGCTGAAGCACAAAGTAAAGATGTCGGTATTATTGCCACAGAAAAAGGCTGGAATTTATACGTGTGTGGCAACGGTGGAATGAAGCCACGCCATGCTGATCTTCTGGCTTCTGATTTGGATAAACAAACACTCATTCGTTATATCGATCGCTTTTTTATGTTTTACATTAAAACAGCTGATCGCTTACAACGCACCTCAGTATGGCTGGATAATCTCGAAGGTGGTTTAAACTATCTTAAAGAAGTGATCTGTAACGACTCACTTCACCTAGGCGAAGCACTAGAAGCACAAATGGCGCATATTGTTGCAACCTATGAGTGTGAATGGAAAGCAGCTATTGAAAATCCTGAAAAATTAAAACGCTTTAAACATTTTGTGAATAGTAATCAGACCGATAGCAACATTGTATTTGTTAAAGAGCGCGGCCAAATTCGTCCTGCAAAATCACACGAAAGAATGAATGTATTAAGCGTTATTTGATCTTGAAATAAATAAGATAGGAAATTGAATGTCATGCAAAAAGAAAAATCGTTAGATTGGGTTTATGCTTGTAATTTGCAGGATATTGTTCCCTCAACAGGCGCCTGTGCCTTAGTGAATAATAAACAAGTGGCAATTTTTCGGTTAGAAAATGATGCGTTATACGCTATTGATAATTTCGATCCTTTCAGCCAAGCAAATGTATTATATCGCGGTATAACGGGCGATTTAAAAGGGAAAACGGTCGTTGCCTCCCCTATTTATAAACAACATTTTTGTCTTGAAACGGGTGCCTGCCTTGAGAAGCCAGAAGTGATAATTCAATGCTTTCAAGTGAAACAAGAAGGTCATGAAGTATGGGTGAGCACGACAAAAGCATGAACAGAAATTGAGGATCAGATTCAGTTCTACAATTTTGAATGCAAAAAGCATCATTCACATAATTCACATAGCTCAGAAAAACTAATTAATTCAAATAATGAGCAGCTTAACTTAATTCACTAAACTATCTAAATCAACCGTATCATTTTTCTTCACGCTAAAAGTCTTTATTTTAATTTCTACTTTGAACACCCTCTTGTGTTTAATAATGATGTTGCTAGTATGCAACGCTGTAGGTTACCCCCTGCAATTTAAAGAACAGGCATATGATTGAAGTTGGTGTGCCCATTATGTATTAAATAGGTTAGTTATAAATGGATAAAAAGCGGTTAACCGAAACGGACATCATCACCAAGTTTATTCTTCCTGCGATAGAAGCCGCAGGCTGGGATTCTATGACCCAATTACGTCAAGAAGTGAAACTACGTGACGGCAAGGTCATTGTGCGTGGCAATATGGGTGCTCGCAAAACGGTGAAGTCTGCTGATATCAACATTGTCTCCGCAATGCGGAGACAATTGAGTTGAACGCATATTAAGATAACGCTAATCAGGCTTTGCTTGCTGCCTAGCAGTGAGAAATCTAACTTGTTTCTATATTCCTTCCCGCGTGTACAAATAACTCTCAAAACTAATGATTATCAAGGCTACGCCAATAAGTATTTAGATGTTGATATTGAACATCTGTACCAAAACCTTTTTCCTGAATACTATCTAAACAGGTGCGCAGCTCTTTCGAAGGCCAACGGAACTTAATGTCAATGATTTTGCATAGCAATGCCAGTGATTGCTGAGGAAAATGATTTGCCAATCCAGAACGATCAAGTTCATCAATAACGTAGTTTGGATTTTCTACTGGAATTAACCAATTATTCAACATAGAAAAAGTATCTGGAAATTTTTTTCCTGATGCAATCATTAATCGAGCAAAAGATTGTGAGTTTTTTCCTGATAAAAACTCTGTTGATTTATTGGGCCAAAATTTTATATAGAAAGGTTTGATACGATTCTCCCAAAAGGCTTCTTTTGTTCCCACTGGCGCACTCTCTAATGATTGTGCAAGAGTTTCTAATGATTCTTCTGATCCTTTGAGAGGTAAATGACTTATCGCAGTTTTAAAATCATGATCAGAGTAAATATTAGGCCAATGAATTGCAAAATTTGTTAAAAATACCGCATATTGACGGCCAAAATCTCCATGCCTATTATCTAATTTTGTATATTTTTCTGCTGTATGAAGAAAGTGAGTTTTGAGTTCAATGAGTAGCGGAAAATGAAAGCGAGGTGACCATAAAAACCCTTCCCATGCAGATTTTGCTTCAGCACTATTTTCCCAATTGAATAGCGGTAGCAAGTGTTGGCGCGTCCAATCCTTATCAACTCGAAATAGCGCAATGACGCGTGATGCAAGTATTTCTCTACCATACCGAAATGACTCTACTTCATGAGTATCACACAGCATATTGAAAAAACGCTTTATCTCATCGGGTAATTGATCGTTATCATTGGGTTCTCTTTTTAACCAAATATTTAAAAGAGCTTCAGTAATGTGACCCACTGAATGATTGATAGCTATAGTCAGTGATGAATAAGCTTTATCATTTTTTTCACTTTGAAAATTGAGTATGCGCTGACATAAATCAAAAAAAATACTTTCATGCTTATTAATTAAAATAGAATTAGAAACATCTGATAACCATAGAGCAATATCATATTCAATTTCTTTCAATCTCAAATTAGGTAATTGTTGTATCAACGGGGCACAAAATCGCCAAGAGCGTAATTTTTTCCCATCTTCTCGCCAAGTGCCCACAGCTTCTTCCCAATATTTAGGTAAGAAAATTTCTTCTTTAGCGAGATCACATAAGGCATAAGCACAGTGAAAAAATCTCGTACGACAGGTTTTAATCCAAGTATTTTCATAAAATGGATCTCGTCTCTTAATTATTGATTGTTCTTTTAACCATGAAACAATCTCCTTTCTTTTTCTTGGAACGTGATCAATTTGGCGATAATCATCAAAATCTGGGGCTCCTGAACCAGTGTGCCAGCCAGAAAATTCTTCTTTCTCGTGCCTACTTAATTTCCAACCTGGATTTTTTGCCGATAAGCTATCCATTTTTTGTAAAGCAGATTCGCTTAGAATACATTGCCCCTGATTTAGCTTAGCAAGTCGCAGCCATACTTCATAATCCATCATAGCTGTCACTTTATCTTGAGAAGAGCCTTCCAAAAACATATCATGTGGTGGGCCTAATAAAATTATATCTTCTAGTTTTTGCAGTATTTGAGGCATCAGATGGCAACCTCGTAACACGAGTAATCGCATTGTTTCTCGTTTTGTTTGGTAAGACCAAAGACACCATGCATGATCTACTAGAAGCCAATCAACCCATTGATCTGGAGATATGCGGTTGTCTTGACTCGCAGCAAATAAAGCAAGGCGTTTGAATGTAGGATATGGTAGTTCATACCATGCCTGTGCAATTTGAACCACACGCTCTGGGTTTATCGGTAAAATCGCTAACCAAGCATCACGCACCCATTCAATTAATGCCGTCCACTCGTCAAAATTTTGATTTTGGTAATGCTTGCTAATCGATGGTTGTGCCCGATAAGAAGGATCGTTTTTATCATTAGCCCTACCCAATTCACAAAATAAATCGAGGGCATCTCGCAGTAATTGTTGAAACTCTTCAAAGAGTTCAGGTAAAACATGACACCATGATTTATGATCATATTTATTTAAATTATTAAGTACCGAGCGTGCATGATTATGTGCAAGAATTAATTCAACGTTGAAAATTTGATGTATATGTTCTGGTATTTCTGTTGGCTCTGAATTATTTTCCTCTGAAAAAATTACTCCGCTTTTTAGTTTGACCTTTGGCGCAAGCAAGCTTCTCAATTGCAAACGGAAACTAATACTGACGCCTCTTTTAATCCAGTGTTCTAAAAAATATAGGTCAACTTTATTTGATGCTGATGTGATCTGTCCCGCTAACAAGAGGTGCCATGTTTTTAGCATAGGGCTATTCGGGATAGCATTTGGGGCATTCTTTTGAATTTCTTTTAACTCATCTGTTTGTTCATTGAGCATTAACTCTGTTAAGCGATTTATCTGTACATTAATTTGTCGTGCAAATTCCGCATGCAACCGGCCTCCCCGATTATTTAGCCATACGATTAAGTCAGGATCATTCAGATGCCGAGTCAGCCAGTGCGCTAAGTGTGGCATCACTGCATCCCATTTTTTTTCTTCTGAGACATGAGAAACGACTGACATATTTTGAAAAAACTTTTTGGAGAGATCTTCTAGCCATTCAAGAGACGGCACCGGATTATAATTCGCAAAAAATTTCGCAGGCAGTCCCGTTGCATCCGATAGCGCCCAAATCATTCTCCCAACAAAGTCATCTTGTTTTGTACTTGCTGAAGGTTTGGTCACCGCATATTCAGTAACTATGTACTCTTTGCCAGTTACACCATCACTGTAAGTTGCAGCCCAAGTTTTTAATGTTTTGTGCAAGGCTGAATGATCATGTTCAGATGGTGTTTTATAAAAAATAGGTGTAACACCCTTAGCTTCCCATTCAATTTTCTTATTATGTTCATTATTAATGGTGCAATCAGTCAATATATAAGCTTCTGTTTGTATATCGCCTGTTTTTCTGGAGGCAGCCAGCGCATCCATCATATAGTGCATGATCGGGTCATTGATACTGTAGCCGACGAAACACACTATATAATTGCGAAATAATTCGCTGATGAATCGTGCAGCCCAGCGCTCAGTCAAATAAGCACGGCCAAAATCCCCGCTAGTGACCACAAGCTGGTTTAATACTCTGTCATCATGCTTATCAGGTAGTAACCCGTGCAGATATACCAAACCATCCCAGCTATTATTGGGGATAGGAAGCATTGGCGCAGAATATGAACGGTACGGCAGTTTCCTTTGTTTAATCACGTGCTCAAAAATACGGTCAAAATTGGTAGTAACAAGTTTCAAGAGTCCTTGTCGACTATGCGCGAGTTTTAACAAAGATGCGTGAGTATCAATAGCCCCTTTTCGACGCAAGTTAGGCTTAAGGACATTTAACAACTCCTTCCGCACAGTAACTAGCCCCCCGGGCACTCGCTGCTCTAACAAATTCAATGTTACATCGTACTTCTTATCATTTTGAAAATTTTGCTCAATAACAGATGGATCTACGCCCAAAGCCTCATAAATTTTTTTTACTAGATCCTTGAATTCTGGTAAGCCAGCAGGTATGGAAATGCCTGCACCACAAAAAAATATAACTTTTCCTTCTTCATGAGCATTTAATAATTCATTTGGGATATCTGGGCCATTTTCTAAAAATTGCATTTTTTGTCCATGAGTTTACTCTATCTTTTTAATATGCATACGAAGGAGACAATTAGCCAAATTATAGTGGTAAGCTTTGTTATCGCCACATTTTGGTGTGGTTAATTTTCATCAGTAAGAAATTATTTCTAAGCATCCCCCCAATCAAATTCTACTAAGTATTACTATACAAAAAATAGATTAGCTTTCCACCTTCTAAAATGCCCCACTCTGTTTCGGTGCCAGACTTTATTTCTACTCTTTTTGAGCGTTTATAAGGTGGTATGGTTAAAGCTTTTTTTTCTTGAGTACCACAAAGAAAAGGCGTGTTTTTTTCATGAGAATTCCCATCAATACTGATCGCTTTGGTTAACATTTCGTAATCTTGCATTGAAACTTCAATTAAAGCGCATGACACATAATCACCATGAATATCGGGATATGACGCATATTTATAAATGATTTTTCCTGAAGAGGGATATTGTAAAGAGGTAATATTTGAAAACTCTTTTTCATAAAATGAATCGCGTGGATAAAAAGCAAAATAAATACAGCACCACGCAAAAGCATAAAAAAATTATTAATAATTCGATATCCATTACGTCTCTATTTCTCTTTTAAACCATCATTATTTCTTCACTGTTTTTATGCTGATTAGTCTCATCTAGATGATCAAAAAAACGATGAACATAGCTTTTTAAAGTAGTCTCTTATTTTGACGATCTTTTACTCAACAAGCGCATTAGTCTTCTGCCATTAACTCTGCGCGAATGGATAATAATTCCTGCTGCCTTACGGCATCTAGTTGTGGATAATGCATATTAAGTGATTTCAATGTATCCACAATAATTTCGGACACAATTAAACGAGCATTGTGTTTATCATCAGCCGGTACAACATACCAAGGTGAATGTTCTGTACTGGTTTCACTCAAGCATTCTTCATAAGCATGCTTATATTCCTTCCAATATTTACGCTCGTGTATATCAGCAGCACTAAATTTCCAATTTTTTTCAACGTCATCAATACGTTCAATAAAACGTTTTTTTTGTTCTTCTTTAGATAAGTGCAAAAAAAACTTAATAATACGAGTGCCGTTGTGGTTTAGATGTTTCTCCATATCAATAATTGAATTGAAACGCTGCTTCCAAATTGTTTCACTACTAAGTGCATCATTAGGCAAACGTTGCGCCTGTAAAATTTCGGGGTGAACACGAACAATTAAAACTTCTTCATAATAGGAACGATTAAAAATACCTATACGACCGCGCTCTGGTAAACATTGATTGGTGCGCCACAAAAAATCATGATCTAAATCCGTTGCGCTAGGATGTTTGAAACTAAAAACTTGGCAACCTTGTGGATTAATGCCTGACATAACATGCTTAATAACACTATCTTTACCAGCCGCATCCATTGCCTGAAAAATAAGCAATAATGAATAGCGATCAAATGCGTAGTGCAATTGTTGCAACGCACTTAATTCTTTAATTTGCTCAGCAAGAAAGGCATGATATTTGGTCTTGGATGCATAAAATGGCTTTATTAAAGTGGGCCATCTATCTAAATTAACCTTATCGTTTTTTTTGACTCTAAAAGTCTTTATTTGAATTTCCATTTTGAACACCCTCTTGTGTTTAATAACAATGTTGCTAGCATGCAATGCTGTACGGCGAGGCAGGACAACAAAGCTGAGCGATTTTGCGTAAGTCCTATTATTGACACTTCAAGTAAAGCACATGACTCATCATCACCATGTATATCAAGATATGAAGCATATTTATAAATAATTTTTCCTGAAGGTGGATATTGTAAAAAAGTGATACTTGAAAACGCTTCTTCATAAAATGAATCGAGCGGATATAAAACAAGAATATTAAATTATCTACTGATATTTTC
The DNA here is from genome assembly GCA_945860125.1 of Klebsiella pneumoniae. Taxonomy (GTDB): domain Bacteria; phylum Pseudomonadota; class Gammaproteobacteria; order Pseudomonadales; family CAMAPQ01; genus CAMAPQ01. The sequence continues at coordinate 31,481 of CAMAPQ010000002.1, read as the reverse complement.
CAAAGACCGAAATAAAATTAAAAATTTAATATTTCTTTAAAAAAAAGATTGCGTAGATAACATACAACATATAATTTTTATTTACTTCTTAGATATATACCCAAAGGTTTAATCTTTTATGATTCCATGCTGTTTTTTATTATCAACGGGAAGTTCTAGCTTTTTATCAAAGACACACAATCACTTATCACCCAGAATGATTTCTAGCAAAATAAACTTATCCCCGCATAAAATACCAGAATATGAAGCCTTCACTGATTTTTCAGACAACAAATTAAGAGATGTCAAAGCATGCAGAGAATATAAAGAATTATATAAACCCATAACACCAAAAGAATCAACCATTAGATCGCTACAACCAATGAAAAGACAGTGGGATGTTTTTTGGTCACAAGCCATTCAGATAGACGGCAGCCAAGCAAGAAGACATATACTAATGGTCAGTAACTTTAAAAAAGCAATTGTCGCCCTAAAAGATTATTGTCAAAAAAACAACTTAAAAAAAGATATTCATCAGCTCTATGCTCAACTGTTAAATCAATACTATGGTGATAATTTTAATGAGAAAGATATGCAATATTTAGAAAATTTAATGTTTTATACTTTGCATAATTTGAAGTTTAATATATTCATCGGGAACAGGCACTGGAATGGTGGAATAAATGATACCTTATCTTGCATCAAGAACACAGAAGATTCACTATTAACCAGCATAAAAGAATCAAAAACGATGAAGGAGCTTAAAAGACACATAAGCAACTGGCAGAATAAAGGTATTTTAATCAAAAAAGAATATAAAGATGATAACTACAAAAACATTAGAATAGAAATACAAGATATGATCTTATCAATGACTAGTTTTGATGAAAGTCATTTATCTCTGGATATCGTTAAAAAAGACCTCACAGAACGAATTCAATCAATCATTGATTCTCTCGCACTAGATCTGTCTCAAGCAAAGAATGATAATGTGCGAAAGTGGCAAAACAGCGTTTTCCCAAAATTGCACAGCAATCTTGCAGAATTAATTGAAAAACCCAGCCTAGATAAAGCTGAAACTATTTTTAGAGACATTTTGAAAACAAATGAAAACGGGGCTCATTGTTTAGGTATCAATCTCTGTGAATTAGAAAAAGATGAAACAGGCACAATTCATTTTTTTCAAAACGCAATTACGAGTAATTAATTGCGCTCATATTTTCATCACACTTTCACTAAATAAAATGTAAGTTGCTAATCTTTTTTAAAGAGACTAAAAGAGATGTTAAGCGATAATTGCATCAACAACATATCTAAAATACGTGTATATGCATATATCAGGAGTCGTTCTGTTCAACGTATTGAAGGAATAATATGCAGAATAATATACCCTCTAAACAAGAAACTGTTCTTGGTTTAACAAGTCAAGAGGCAGAAAATCGTCTGAAAAAAGAGGGCTATAACGAACTACCTTCTACTGACAAACGCGGATTTTTGAGAATTCTACTTAACGTCATACGCCAACCAATGTTTGCTCTGCTCATAGGGGGCGGCATTGTTTACTTCCTACTAGGTGATCACTTAGAAGCCCTACTCTTACTGGGCTTTGCTTCATTTTCAGTCATGATCACACTTGTTCAAGAATCACGTAGCGAGCATGTATTAGAAACACTGCGTAACCTTGCCACGCCCCGCGCGCTTGTTATTCGCGATGGAAAGAGAATTCACATCAATAGTAAAGAGGTTGTGCGCGAGGATATCATCGTCATTGCGGAAGGTGATCGTATCCCCGCAGATGCAATATTGCGCTCATCGCAAGATCTATTGATTGATGAATCACTCCTCACAGGAGAATCTGTTCCTGTTCGAAAACAAGCACAAAATTCAGATGAAAAAAGCGAAACTAAACAGGCTGCACTAAAGCCAGGCGGAGAAGATCTTCCTTCCATTTTTGCAGGTACACTGGTTGTGCGTGGGAATGGTATTGCTACCGTGCAAGCCACAGGCATCCACAGTGAAATAGGCAAAATTGGCAGTGCGCTTAAAACAATTGAAACGGAACAGCCCCACCTACAAAAACAAATAAGTGGCTTTATACGAATTTTTGCGATTATTGGCGTCATTACTGGCGGCTTAATGGTGCTTCTATTTGGGTTACTGCGTGGTTCTTGGCTAGAAGCAATGTTAAGCGGTATTGCTATTGGCATGTCTTTACTGCCTGAAGAATTTCCACTTGTTCTCGCAGTTTTTATGGCAATGGGCGCATGGCGCATTTCAAAGGTTAAAGTGCTCACGCGCCGCGCCTCTGCTATAGAGACATTAGGTGCTACAACCGTTTTATGTACGGATAAAACAGGCACACTGACTAAAAATCAAATGTCCGTTGTTGCGATGGAAAATGAAACAGGTAGCTGGGATAAAAATGGTGGAAAGCTTGCTGATGATAAAATAAAAACCATTTTAGAAAATGCGTTATGCGCCTGCGCACGAGAGCCTATGGATCCCATGGATATTGCAGTTCATACGCTCGCAAAAAATGAAATTGCGCCCAATATAATCAGTCAATTTATGTCTCAAACACTCATCCACAGCTACGGCCTTAAACCTGATTTATTTGCTGTGGCAAATATTCTGCGCGGCGATAATAATGACGATATTGCTTATGCCAAAGGGGCGCTTGAGGCAATTATGGGGCTGTGTAAGCTATCAGCAGATCAGACGATTAAAATTCAGCAACAAGCAAATGAGCTTGCTAACAATGGTATTCGTGTCCTTGGGGTAGCGAAATCAAGCATTTTAAATCAATCACAAAAACAAAACTTGCCTGAGACACTTCGTGCTTTTACCTTTGAGTATGTTGGTTTAATCGGCTTTGCTGATCCATTACGAGATAACGTCCCTCCTGCTATTGCAGAATGCCGCTCTGCAGGTATTCGTGTTGTGATGATTACAGGAGATTATCCTGCTACGGCCTGCGCCATTGGCAAACAAGCAGGATTGGAAGCGACAAAAGCCGTAACAGGCGATGATATTGAAAAAATGTCTGATGATGAGCTTGCTGCCATAGTTAAATCAACCTCCATATTTGCACGCATTCGTCCCAACCAAAAACTACGTATTGTTCAAAGCCTCAAAGCCAATGGTGAAGTGGTTGCTATGACGGGCGATGGTGTGAATGATGCGCCGGCCATTAAAGCGGCTCATATTGGTATTGCCATGGGTGGACGAGGCACAGATGTCGCACGCGAAGCTTCTGCTATTGTTCTTCTCGATGATGATTTCGGTTCAATTGTAAAAACAATTCGTTTAGGCAGGCGAATTTATGACAATTTACGCAAAGCCATTGAGTTTATTGTCGCCGTTCATATTCCCATAGCTGGGCTTGCACTTATTCCTTTTTTTCTTGGCTTACCGCTTATATTTACGCCCATTCTTATTGCTTTTCTGGAGATGATTATTGATCCTGCTTGCTCTATTGTGCTCGAAGCCGAGGAAGAAGAAAAAGATGCGATGCAGCGCCCACCCCGAGATCCTAAAAGCCCCCTACTTTTACCTAAACGTATTATCTGGGCGGTCACGCAAGGTTTTGTGACGCTCGCAATTTTATCAAGCATTTTAATCAGCGCTTCTCGTATGGGAATGAGCGAGCCTGATTTACGCGCACTCATTTTTACCTCACTGGTACTGATTAATATGGGTCTTATTTTAGTGAATCGCTCATTTAATGCTTCTCTTGTTCGTGCTTTTTTACGCCCTAACCGCTCATTATGGATTTTGCTAGGGAGTGTCTCTTTAGTGATGGGCATGGCCGTATTTTGGCAACCTGCTCAGCGATTATTTCATTTCGGAGCGTTGCATGGTGATGATCTGGCGGTGTCAGCAATTGCAGGTTTTTTAAGCTTGCTACTGTTAGAGTGGATAAAATCGCGCTGGTTTCGTTCTGGTGGGATGGCAGGCGTTAAGGGCTCTTTTTAGTTGTCGTAAGTAGTCATCCCAAATATTAACCTCTTAAAATCTCACCAAAAGACTTGCACCTAAGCCCTTACTATCAACCTCATCAAACACTTTTTCAGAAAAACGAAAACTCAGTCGATAAGCCGCTCGCGTGGTGAAAAAATGTTGGTAATAGAAAAAGTAACTTCTTTTTTGTTCTTTATTAGGTGGCGCCTGATCCAGCACTAAATCAATTTCAAAAGAATCTAAATGGAACTTAAAACCAATACTCTGCTCAGCATTAAAATACTTATCAACACCTAGGGTTAATTTTTCATGTGAGGCGACTAGAAATGGCGGGGAATAAGTGGGGTCAATATCCTGATAACTAAACTCCCACCCTAACCCTGTACCATTTTCCCTTGCATAAAAATCTCTCAAACTAAACTGATTGGTCGTAAAATCAACTGAGCCTGATCCAAATTCTGTCTTAGATTCGTGATGTGTATAAGTAACTCTCGTCGCATCATTCAAATAAATACCAAAAACCCACTGCAAACCAGAGGAATCGTAGTCTGCATCATTCGTTGAGCTTTGAAAGCCGCTGGCACCGACGATAACATCTGTTGCAGAAAAAACATGCTCAAAACCAAGATGCATAAGATTTGATGATGAACTTGTTTGATCATCACCGGCAACCGTTACAATATCACCCGCTTTTGCCTCAACTGTGGTTTGATTTAATGTTCCAAATAACTTAGTCGTTTTTGAAATAAAACTCGCCTCACCCAACGGTACATATTCTTCTTTTTCAACCGGAGAAACAAAAAAAGTACCAGAGAGTGAGGTATCAAGCGCAGTAGAAGAATCATTATCAAACGTTGTAACAGACAGATGTGTTTCTAAAGAATAAGGCGCCACAGTTGAGCCAAAAGAACTGGTTGATAAAAGGCTGGAAATGATCGCCATAAAAATACTTTTTTTTCTTAACATAAGCAGCCTTTTCTAAAAATAAAAATAAACTCCACCTCTTAAACTTAAATTAATCAAGATACCTCTATCAAAATCTAGATAAAAAATGGCATTCTAACGATACGCATCATCCCCTTCTTTAAATCTTTTGCGACCTCTTCCATCGTTTTCTCGATCACAAGATGCGTTTTTTCTTCTGCAAAAGTAATCTTCTCTTCCACTTTTTTAATCATCCGCAGCTTGGTTGCTTTATGAGCTGCGCCATATATTACTTTTACGCCCACTTTCATTAATTGCGCTTCTGCAATATAGGATTGTAGTTGTTTATTCTCTTTAATGAGCTGCTTTTCAACTGCGCTCACTGCTACAGTCGATTTTTCTGCTATCAGATTATCTAGCCTTTTACTCTTACGACTATTCTCTTCAGAGGCAAGCAATTTCTTTGTATAAGCAAAAACCTCAAGATCACGGTGGCTTTTTATTTGAGCCTGGCTACTGACTGCACTAATTTCTGTCACAGGAAGATTCGTTAATGCACTGCCGGTAGAAACTTCATCTGGCAGAGATTTATAGGCATAGTTGTGATTTGATGCATCTTTACCATAAAAGGCATTGTCTTTATTATCAACTGAAGCAACATAAGAGAGATCTGTTTTTTGAATAAAACCAGTTAAATCAGCCGCAAGAGAGGTCCATCTTTCAATAGAAGGCACATTTTTCGCCTCTGCAATAATATCTTTAACATAAGTTATAATAGGGTTTTGCCCGATATTATTTTGACCTAACTTTGCATAACCTTCCATATACTTTTCTATCGCCAAAACACCTTTCAGTAAGCACCGAAAGGGGCCTTGCGATTTTTCTAAAATACTTGCATCTTGCGCATACAGAACAAGCGCAGGTAACTGTAACTGAGCGATACACCACTTCACTTCAGCTGAAATAGGATAATCATTGAGAAAGATATCAAAATAATTAGAGACGGCTTTAATAGCGGGCCACTGAACTTGTACCGAATGAAAGTCAACACCTATATTTGTCGGATTATTTGCCATAGATAACTCCCTTTCTCTAACTGTTTTAGATTTTGCAAGCGCATGAACTGATTTATGTGAGAATAAAGGGCTATTTATAGCTAAAAAGTCTTTTTTCACCTACAACACTCCTTGTATAAAACCATTCTTTTATATATTAATCATCCTGAAACTATTTAAATTCTAAGTAAGACTTACACAAAATTGTTCCAGCAAGACGTCGCGATGAAGGCAGTACAAATCGTACGACGAAGCGCGATAACAAAGCTGGGCAATTTTGCGTAAATCCTACTAAAGTTGCTTACCACTTAAAACGTAACAATAACTGATCTTCTTTTTTGTTGTAAATTATTTTTTAGAAAAGTTTTGGTATGGCACAACTAAATCATACGACGAAGCGCGACAACAAAGCGGGGCAGTTTTGCATAAGGTCTAAAATAACAGAAAAAATAACGTGCCTAATGTATTATTCTTAATACCTAATTCTTAATGATAGCGAGGCATAACGATGGTTGAGTTTCAATTTTGGCATTGGATTGTATTTGCTTTTATTCTTCTTGCCGTTGAATTATTTGTACCAAGCTTTGTTGCTTTATGCTTGGGATTAAGCGCTTTATTGGTAAGCTTAGTAAAACTTGCCCTCCCTGCCGCTTCTTTTCCTATTCAAATCTTTTTGTGGACAATTTGTTCTATTGCATTTGTCACTGCCTTTTTTAAACTCTTTAAACCCAGGATGAAAAATCGTACGCTAGCAGGCGTTGCACGCGAAGCGGTTATCGGTGAAACGGGGCGCGTTATCAGGTTACCTACTGAAGCACAACCTGGCATGATGCGTTTTACGATTCCCCTGCTAGGCAATGACGAATGGCTATTTGTCTGTGAAAAGCAGGTTGAACTTGGGGATAATGTCAAAATCACTGAAGTTAGCGGTAATACGCTAATTGTTAAAAAAACACTACTTTAAGGAAAATAGCTGATGGATGCCTCACTTTTTGTTGTTACCACGTTTAGTGCTTTTATTTTTATCTTTATCTGGAAATGTGCAATTAAAGTTGATCAAGGCTCAAAAGTGATTGTTGAACGTTTTGGTAAGTTTCATAAAATATCAGGGCCAGGACTTGATTTTATTGTTCCCTTGATTGATCGTGTAGCGTACAACATTACAACCAAAGATATTGTTCTAGATGTTCCTGCACAAGAAGTGATCACAAAAGACAATGTTGTCATCACAGTTAATGCGATTGCCTATATTACGATTATCTCCCCAGAAAAAGCAGTGTATGGTGTTGAGAACTACCAAACAGCCATTCGCTTTCTCGTGCAAACTTCATTGCGATCGATTGTCGGCGATATGGATTTAGATGAGGCGCTTTCTTCAAGAAATCAAATTAAACTCAAACTGAAAACAGCTATTTCAAATGATATTGCTGATTGGGGCGTCACCCTTAAAACAGTTGATATTCAAGACATCAAACCCTCTCCCACGATGCAAGCGGCGATGGAAGAACAAAGTGCAGCCGAACGAGCAAGACGCGCTGCCGTAACACGTGCAGAAGGAGAAAAATCAGCGGCTATTTTAAATGCAGAAGGAAAACTTGAGGCCTCGCGCAGAGAAGCAGAAGCCACAATTTTGCTCGCTGACGCAAACCGACAAGCCATTGAAAAAATCACTGAAACAACACAAAAAACAACGTCAGCACTACCACTTTATTTTCTACTTGGTGAAAAATATATCGAGGCGATCAAACAAACGGCTCAATCTCAAAACAGCAAAGTGGTCTTTCTGCCAGCAGACTTACAAACAGCTATCAAGGGTTTGTTTAGCAAAGCATCATAAATACAAATACAAATGCAAAACATTTGCATTTGTATACTTCCCTTGCTAGAATTCAGACATATCAATGCACATTAAGAGGCTCAATATGTCTGAATTACAAACAAAATTTGTCTTTAAACGCGCAAATTTAACCACTTGCCTTTTATCCTCTTTCGCTCTGCTTTCCTCAATCGTTGCCACCTCAGTAATCGCTCATACAGAAGAAGAAAGCGGCTTTATTATTAACATTGAGAATCATCAATTTAGCCCCAGCGAACTCTCCATTCCTGCTGATAAAAAAGTAAAACTCACAATTATCAACAAAGATGCTACTGCTGAAGAATTTGAGAGCCACTCAATGAACCGTGAAAAAGTGATTAAAGGTAACTCTCAAGCAATCATTTTTATTGGGCCACTTAAAGCCGGCACATATGATTATTTCGGCGAATTTCATCAAGAAACAGCCAAGGGAAAAATAATCGCAAAATAAAAACTCTGAAGAAGATTTAAGGGGAGTCATCATGTTTGGCATCAGCATCATTGTCTTTAGAGAAGTATTAGAAGCTGCGCTCATTATTGGTATTGTTGCTGCTGCCACACAAAATATTCCTCATCGAATCAAATGGATTTTAGGCAGCATTGGCATTGGTGCACTGCTATCTTTTATTGTTGCTTTTTTTGCCGGCAATATTTCTGACAGTATGTCAGGTACAGGCCAAGAATTATTTAATGCTGGCGTGCTTTTTACCGCAGTAATGATGCTCTCTTGGCACGTCGTATGGATGGAAAAACATGGTAAAGAGCTTGCGATGCGCTTTAAAAGCCTGAGCGTTCAAGTGACCTCTGGCCAAAAAACTTTTGTGACACTTGCTATCGCAATTATTCTTGCCGTGCTTCGAGAAGGTGCTGAAATCGTTCTTTTCTTGGAAGGCTATCTAACAGATTCAACAAGCCCTTCCACTGTTATATACGGGCTTGCGCTTGGCCTTTCAGCAGGCTCTCTCGCAGGTTTTCTTCTATATCGTGGCTTGCTGCGTATTCCTGTGAAACACTTTTTTAGTGTAACCAACTGGATGATTATTTTGTTGGCCGGCGGCATGATGTCCAACGCTGCAGGCTTTCTAGAACAAGCAGGCTGGGCTCCTTCGTTAATACCAGCCGTATGGGATAGCGCTACCATCTTGCCTGAGCAAAGTTTATTAGGTCAAATATTACATGTTCTAATAGGCTATCAAGAAAGACCTAGCGGCATTCAGCTCGCTGCTTTCATACTAACCATTAGTGTTATTCTTACTATTAAGAATTGGCTCGCCCCCTCGAAAAAAAGCAGCAAAATATCAATTTCAGCTGCACTGCCTATCAACCAACAACACTTTTAGACAGATCTTTATTTTTTAATTTAACTGAATTTTTTAGAGAAAAATATGCTTAAAAAACATGCCCGCACCCTTCTTTTGCCTTTTTTTTATCTCCCCCTATCTTGTTTTGCTGGACACACAATTTATTCACCACATGTTGAAGAAGGTGAAAATGAAATTGAGTTAACTACAGATTTTATAAGAGATGGTGATAATCACAACGAAGCTTACTATTTAGAATTTGCAAAAGCGGTGACTTCAAACTGGAAAGCAGAATTAATCACTGTAAGCGAAACTGATAATGAGAATATTAATCGCTTAACAGAAGTAGGCATTGAAAATATTGTGATGCTCTCAGAACCTGGCGAATATTTTTTAGATTTTGGTGCGCTTATTGAGCTAATAAAATCGCAACAAGATGATTCCCCTAACGAAATAGAGGCAGGGCTTCTGCTCCAAAAAGACTTCTCAAACTGGACATGGATTACAAATTTACTCGTTGAGAAAGAAGTTGGTAATAATGCAGAAGGTAAAATTGAAGCAGGCCTATCTATGCAAGCTAAATTGAGGTTAAAACCTGCCTATAATCCTAGCATTCAATTATTCAGCAATGAATATGAAACCCTAATAGGGCCAGCCATAGAAGGCTATACACCGATCAATCAAAACAAACAAAAATGGGGTTATTCATTAGCCGCTCTGGCGGGTGTAACAGATGCTTCACCCAAGCTAACCCTTCGCGCAAAAGTAGAGTTTGAGTTTTATTAGTGGGATTGGCTTAATTGTTTAGATAGCGCCTGAATTTTTTCGTTCCTGGGGAAAAATTTAAGCGCTATTTCAATGTGCGCTTTGGCTTCTTCTATTTCGCCTTGATCAATTAAAAACTCAACTTTATTAATATAAAATTGCTGAACTTTTACTAAACCTTCACTTGCTGCTTTATTATTAGGCTCAATTTCTAATACAAGCTGATAAGCATCATAAGCATTACTCCCTGGCGGTGAGAGTAAACGCTCCATCTGAAAATGTGCTTCTGCAACCTTCAAAAGACGCTTTACTTTTTCACGATAGGAGTGTTGAGCTTGAGAATAATGACTAGGCGAAGAGATCGCCTGAGTATTAGTAAACGTACTACCCACTTGCTGCTTTATATAATTTTCAACAGGCTCATCTAATCTTGAAAAAAGACTTAATGAATGCCTGCCCTCAAAGAGAGAAAGAAACAAAATGAATATGAGAAAAAAAAGAATAAAGCTAGATGTAACAAGAAAAAGGCTTAAAAAAGGCTTTTTAAAAAGCGGCTTTTTCACGAGAAAATGATCTAAATGCGCCTTAAAGTCAGCAGCTGAAGAAAACCGTTTTTCAAAGTTTTTATCAAGCGCCTTAAATAGTACTTTTTCTAATCCTCTGGGCAGATGAACCAAATAATAATCGAAAGATTTTGGTGACAGCATGACCACTCTTTGCATGATTAGCTCAGTTTCATTTGCTGTAAAAGGTTTCATACCCGTCATCATTTCATAAAGGACAACTGCAACTGAAAATAAATCAGAACCATAACCTACCAAGGAACCAAGACACTGTTCTGGCGACATATAATTAGGTGTACCTAAAATACTACCCAGTTGTGTTAAATCAGAATACTCGGTATGCGCAATACCAAAATCTGTTAGCTTTACACCACCCTCTTCCATCAAAAAAATGTTTGCAGGCTTTATATCTCGGTGAATAACGCCTTTTTTATGCACATAAATCAAAATATCTAGCAGATTTGTTATCACAACAAGTGCTTCTTGCCATTTAAATTTCTTTCCTGAAAGTAGTACTTTTTTAAGCTCTTTGCCTTCAACATATTCCATTACAAAATAAGGAATATCTTGGTCAACTAAAAATTCATAGATCGAAACAATACCTGAATGATTAAAACAACCTGTAATTTTGACTTCATTATGAAAACGAAGCAGGCACTCTTTTCCTTCTGGGGTATTTAATATATGCGCATGAAGCGTCTTAATTGCAACATATCGACCAATATCAGGATCAAAACCCCGATAAACTACGCCCATAGCGCCCCGACCTAGCTCACCAATAATTTGGTACTTACCAATATAATGAAGCTTATGAGGCTGTACTGTATTCATTCAATTTCCATATTAATCGAACAATTATCGATCAAATGAGCAGAATTAATTGCAAAATAACCCCTTCCACAATACCCAGCACTAAATAAAAAAGCCCCACCAAAAACTGGAGGGGCTTTTTTTCAACACACAGAACAACAATGATCAGTTACCTGACAAATTATCCATCTGCTGCTTAATAAGATCACCAATCGTCTTCGGCGCAGCAGAATCTGCTGTTTTCTCAGTACGCGCTGGCTTCTCATCTTTTTCATATTTATCCTGATCTTTAGCCTTGATCGAAACTAAAATTTCGCGTTTTTTACGGTCAACCGCGATAATTTTCACTTCAATAGTCTCACCTTCGTTCAGTTTAGTACGCGCATCTTCGACTCTGTCTTTGCTAATTTCAGAAGCTCTTAGTATTGCTTCAACGCCTTCAACTAGCTCAACAATTGCCGCTTTTGGCTCTACTTTCCTAACAATGGCTGGAACGATAACGCCCTTCTCATTATTAGCAAGATACATACTAAAAGGATCATCTTTCAATTGCTTAACGCCAAGTGAAATACGCTCTCTTTCTGAATCAATAGAAAGAATAACGGCTTCAAGATCTTCACCTTTCTTATAGCGACGAACCACTTCTTCGCCCGCTTCTTCCCAAGAAAGGTCAGAAAGATGAATGAGACCATCAATATTACCATCCAAGCCAATAAAGATACCAAAGTCTGTAATAGATTTAATCTTTCCAGATACTTTTTCACCCTTATTATGATGGGTTGCAAACTCTTCCCAAGGATTCGGTTTGCATTGTTTCATACCAAGCGAAATACGACGACGCTCTTCATCAATATCTAAAACTAATACTTCAACTTCATCACCTAAATTCACAACTTTAGAAGGATGAATATTTTTGTTTGTCCAGTCCATTTCTGAAACGTGAACCAAACCTTCAACGCCATTTTCAATCTCAGCAAAACAACCATAGTCTGTAAGATTGGTAATTTTTGCAGAAACTCTAGCACCTTCTGGGTATTTCTTCGTTACCGCCAACCAAGGATCTTCAGTTAACTGTTTAAAGCCAAGAGAAACACGATTTTTATCACGATCAAACTTCAGTACTTTGACACTGATTTCATCGCCGATATTGAGTAACTCACTAGGATGCTTAATACGTTTCCAAGCCATATCAGTGATATGTAACAATCCATCAACGCCGCCCAAGTCAATGAATGCGCCGTAATCAGTAAGGTTTTTCACCAAGCCTTTTACTTCCATTCCTTCAGATAAGGTTTGAAGAAGCGCTTCTTTATCGCCCACTGATTCTTGCTCAAGCACTGCACGACGAGAAACAACAACGTTGTTACGTTTTGCATCAATTTTAATGACTTTGAACTCTAGAGGCTTGCCTTCAAGATGGCTGCTATCACGAACAGGACGCACATCAACTAAAGAGCCAGGTAAGAAAGCGCGAACATTTTCAAGTTCTACAGTAAAGCCACCCTTCACTTTGCCATTAATAATACCAGTAACCAAAGCTTGCTCATCAAACGCTTTTTGCAAACGGCCCCACGCTTCATATCTACGTGCTTTTTCACGAGATAAACGTGTCTCACCATAACCATCTTCGAGAACTTCTACAGCCACATCGACTTCATCGCCAACATTGACATCTAATTGGCCGAACTCATTTTTAAACTGAGAAACAGGAATTAAACCTTCTGACTTCAGACCAGCATAAACCGTGACAAAATTGTCATTAATAGCAATAACGGTTCCGCGAACAATTGAGCCAGGATTTAAATCCGACTCTTTAAGGCTTTCTTCAAATAATTCTGCAAAACTCTCAACCATTATCATCACCCTTACCGAGCTTTTGAAAAACCTATATCACGACACCATCCGTCTGAACGAAAGAGCTGTAACGATTTTTCATTGCATGCATTAATTCACGTATTTAAACCAGCATCATACGGAGTCTGAAAAAAAACACTTTGTTCCATGCAGCTGGCATTAGCATAAAAACAGAGCACTTTTGCGAGACAACGCTCGCCCGAGGCGCAATATTACGCCAAACACATTATTTTGTCACGATTCAATCAAGTGTAGATTATTTAAAAAAAATCACTTTCGCCGCATAAAAGAAGGCAAATTGCGCTCATGCGCCAACATTAAAACATGATCGAGCACTTTATCTGCGGTTAGAAATGAACTATCAATGACAACTGCATCGATAGCTGCCTTTAAAGGCGCAGCAGCACGCTCACGATCTCGCAAATCTCGCAACTTAATCTCTTCAAGAACGGCATTAAAATCAGCAACAAGCCCCATACTTTCAAGCTGACGCACACGCCTTTGTGCACGCACTTCAGCTGAGGCAATTAAAAATATTTTTAATTGCGCAAAAGGGAAAACCACCGTTCCCATATCACGCCCATCCGCGACTAAACCAGGCGGTTTTTGAAAACAATGCTGCCTCACAAGTAACGCTTGACGCACATCAGGCAATACCGCAACTTGAGAAGCCAACCCGCCTATTTTCTCAGAACGTATCAGTGAAGCAATGTTATCTCCTTCCATAAAAATAACATCGCGTCCAGATGCATCCTGGCTAAATGTTATTTCCATTTTTTCAGCTATATGACAAATTTCTACAATATTAGAAAGATCAACATTCTTCTGATTAATTAAATAGGCCAAAATTCGATACAAGGCGCCACTATCTAGAAAATGCCACCCCAAGCCACTTGCGACTCTTTTAGCTAACGTACCTTTACCTGAACCACTGGGGCCATCTACCGTAATAACAGGCACTTGAATTTTTTGCTCTTGAGATATGCTCACTTACCCACCTCTACGGTTATATCAAAACCTAAACTGCGGGCCATACTAATAAAATTAGGAAAAGATGTTGCGACATTAGCGCAATCCTCTATTTCAACAACACCCTCAGCCCGCAAAGCGGCAACTGTAAAAGCCATTGCAATACGATGATCACCTAAACTATTAACCCTTCCACTTTTTAAGGTGCCCCCCACAATATCAATACCATCTGGGTATACCGTTGTTTCAATCCCTAACTTAGTTAACCCCTCCGCCATTGCAGCAATACGATCACTTTCCTTTACGCGCAGCTCTTCAGCATGACGTAACCGTGTAATACCTTTTGCACAAGCAGCCGCCACAAAAACAATAGGAAACTCATCAATTGCTAAGGGAATCGTTTCTCTTGGAATATCAATACCCACTAATTCACTGGACAATACAATAAGATCAGCAACCGGCTCACCGCCCTCTATCCGCTCATTTTCAAGCGAAATTTTAGCGCCCATTGCTTTGAGAATCGGCAAGATACCTGTTCTCGTGGGATTTACGCCGATACCTTTAATAATAATTTCAGCCTTATGCGCAATTAAAGCCGCCACAATAAAAAAAGCAGAAGAAGAAATATCAGCAGGCACTTGAATATCTGCCGCTAATAAAGTTTGACCACCTTGCAAGGTAATACGACGCCTACCTGTTAAACAAACGGCTTCTTTATTTTCATCCAAAACTTCAGTCATTACCTCTAACTGGAAAGCCTGAAACATTCTTTCTGTATGATCTCTTGTCGGCTCATTTTCAGTAACACATGTTGTGCCATGAGCATATAAACCTGCTAGTAAAATTGAGGACTTAACCTGAGCACTCGCAACCGGTAAAACAAAATCAATTCCAGTTAAAGTTTGACCACCCCAAATTTTGACTGGTGGCGTACCAGTTGGGGAGGTCTCAATTTTAGCGCCCATTAATTTGAGTGGCTCCGTCACCCTTTTCATCGGCCGACGAGATAAAGATTCATCCCCCTCTAAACACAAATCAAACCGTTGCGCAGCAAATAAGCCCGTTAAAAGACGAATAGAGGTACCAGAATTACCAAGATATAAAGGTGCGCCAGGTTTCTCTAAGCCATAAAGCCCTTTCCCATGAACGATAATATCGCCTGTTTTTTCAATAACAATTTCAATACCCATACGCTGAAATGCTTTTAGCGTTGCTAAGTTATCCTCACCCTCAAGAAACCCGCGTACACGGGTTATTCCTTTAGCAACTGAGCCCATCATGATAGAACGATGAGAAACTGATTTATCACCCGGACAGCGACACTCGCCTTTTAATTCTTTAACTGGCTTACTGCGATATAACACTTTATTTGACATTACTGTTTGATTCATCTGCTTTATGATTCTCCACTTTAGTTGGCATGACTCCATCCATAAAAGGACCACCGATTACGGCGGCTTCGCCTATAGCAGGCAATTGAAATGTTTTGTATTCACCGCTAAGCCAATCCCAATAAATCCACAACTGATCAGAAGGTAGGCCTTGCGTAAATTCAAAGCTCACACGGGTTGGGCGATTAAAATCATTAACCGCCTCAACGGTAATTGCAATATCTCTCACATTGAAAGACATGCCCACAAAAAAGATTTGATCCGAACCTATAAAATGCCGATCCATTTTTTCAAAATAATGTGCCATGCCAAGGGGAAAGGCATTTAAAAGATAAGTTGAGTGGCCTGCTTGCAAGCCATAAATGCTTTCCACCAAAAACAAGTTTTCTGTTTTACGATGAATACGAACAGGACTTAAGCCATCAAATAAAGCAAGCATGTTACGTGGTGACGCACCATGATACCAATTAGCATGCATTTTCCAATATATTTTTTCAAAATAAAAAGGCTCATTAATAATGACTAAAGAACGATTTTCAACATCAAGATGCTTTTCAAATCGAAAATGAGAGGTAGTCTCATGCGCAAAACTGCCAAAAAGTGTAAAAACAAAAAGAAACAAGGCAATAAGCACAGATAAACCAATATGTATATTAAACATAACAACCGTCATAAGCTGATAAAAAACCCGCCCAGATTGCTCAAATTTTTTCATTAGCTCGATGATCACTGCCGCCAAAAAGAAACAACCAAACGTACTAGCCGAAAAAAGTAACCGGCCACGCTCCGTTGGCAACGCACAAATAGGAATAAGACAAGCAAGGAAACCCAAAAAACAAAATAAAACCCAAAGATTACTTTGAATAAATTTACGGGCCCTTGCCAAGAGATAAAACACCATAACTAAACAAAATAACCAGTAAAAAAACATACCCACTTTATTCAGCAATAAGCTAAAACCATCGACAGCCGAAAAATGGGCAAAAATATAAATCGGTAATAACTGCCACATTTGACGAAAAAAATCAAAAGGCGCCATTGTTGGATCAATATAAAGCTGGCCACCTGAATTACCAAAACCTAAATAAACATAAAGATTCTTCCAAAATAAAAACACCACAAAATAAATAAGCAGCGCAAGAGCATGTCTTTTATAAGGCCTTGCTGCAAAAACAAAAATATAAACAGCAAGCACCATTACGGTCATCACGCCCATCTCAGCAGATAACAATGAGCCAAAAAAAGAAAAAAGACTGATTAAAAAAAGCAAGCTTTTTTTCTCAATACTCCATCGATGATAAAAATATAAAGCACTCCATAGAAATACCATAGAAATTTCCATGTTACGCGCAGCCAACCAATACAAACCTTCAAAATGACTAAAATCAAAAATAAAAATCAATGAACCAATAAGCAGCATTTTATCCGTATGCTGATAACCAGAATCTTTGGCAATACGAAAGGCGGTTTTAAACATGACAAAAAGCAAAAGACCAAACCATAACGCATTGTGAACATGCATTAAACTAGGGGAATTAGGCCAAAGCGCAAAATCTAACCAATGAAAAAAAGCAGCGAGCGGTCTTGCCATAGACCAGTGAAGCTCAGGGTTACTCCACCAAGGCATAAAGCCGGTTTGCACGCCTGCTCTAATTGTCTGATTTTCAGCATCATGAAAATTAAAAGCATGGTTAATTGCATACCATAAATCAGCTAATTGATTCTTACAAATACCTGACTCAAAAGGTTTTAAATCACAAAAAATGATATTTCTATGCACAAAATCATCGGCCACAAAACCAAGCGTTATACTCGGCAACACAACACATACCGCCAAGATACTTAACCAAGTACCAGGCGAAGCTACATGTTGCAGCTTATTAAAAAAGAAAATCCAGAAACGATAAAAGCAGGCTATTATTTTCATATCACACCAAAATCAGCCCCCAATTTAGATAGATTTATTTCTTCATACTGCTGCTGCTGATTGCGCCACTGCAAAAAAAGAATATCATTACAACTTTCCACATTCACAAAGTTAATATCAATACTTTTAACATTCCCTTTAGCAGAAAGTGTTTCAACGGTAATCATCACATCCCTCACCCTAAACTGATCGCCAATATACCAGTTAGCAGGCGTAAAAATAGAGGCAGCACTCAATCCAAAATATAGCGGATTAAAATATGACTGAGTTGAGACAATATCTGTTTTCCACCAACCGGAAGATTGGCCGGTAATTAAATAAGGCTCAAACTCAATCAGTAAGTGACACGCACCACTTCCCATACTTTTATTCTTAACAATCATTTTCTGGAAAGCAGTGCCGATGACTAAAGGCATAACCTCTGAAGCATTAGAAAAAATAAAAGATGAATACAAATGCGCCATTACATCAGGATGATTTAAAATCACCACTTCTTTTTTATGAGCGCTTGTTAAAAAACCATAATTTAATGAAGCAGGTTTCATCTCTAAATTACCGGAAAAAGATAACAGCCCCAGAATTATCCAGGCGAATAAAGATAACCAAATATGTAACCCAGACAATAACCTAACAGCAAAACGGTTGATGACTAAACTTGAAAAAAATAACCCTTGTGAAGATTTAACAATTACCACGCTTAAAAAAAGCGAGGCAAAAATACTGGCTAAAAAAAGTGTTCTTGCACTATAAAGTGTAAAACCAGCTAAAGGAAATAAAGAGATACCCCATAATATAGCGATAAAAGTCGTAACCTTACAATTCACAATAGACCTTCTTGCCAACACCAAGAAAAAGACACTTATTAAAAAAGAAAAAAGCCAAATACAAAACTTTATGCCATTTGAAAATTGCGCATAAAAACCATCGACCCCAGATAAGCTGGAAAAAAAATACAACGGTAACTTTTCAAAAACAGAGGATGAAAAAAGTAAAGTTTGTTTAACAGGATCAAGATATAACTCAGAAAAAAGAACACCATAACCCAACGAATGATAAACAAAGAGATTCACTAACAGAATAAATAAATAAGGTATTAATAAAGCTACTTTTTTTTGGAAAGCACAGTTAAAAAAGAAAAAAACGTAAGGAATAAAATAAAAAAATGAGAAATAACTGCTTTCTGCGCTTAACAAAGCAAAATCCCAAAACAATAGACTAATACAATAATAGCGCATCGCAAAAAAATAATGAGAACCGAAATGTTTTTTTGCCTTCTCTAAAAAAAGCAGCGATGAAAATAAGAAAAAACTGGCAATAATAATATTTCTATTTGATAACCAGTAATAAGGAAAAGAATGACTAAAATCAAGCACGAAAATAAGAATCGCAATAAAAACAATTTTTTTATTTTGAACAGAAACCAAGGGGAATAAAACTTGATACCACTTATTAATTACCCATAAAAGTGCCGTAAACCACAAAAATGAGTGTACATGCATTAACAAAGGATAAGATGAAAAGAAATAAAAATCGAACCAATGCGTTATAGAAGAAATAGGACGAAAAAAATTTATTTTTAAAGCATCATTCGCCCACCATGGAACCAAACCCTGCTCTTTTAACCCCAGCGTATCAAACGTATTACCTGAAAAAAAAGTAAACCCATGAAAAAACATACGCCAAAAGGAAGATTTTTCTTCTTCAAATATCACGCCACGAACAATATTCCAAAGATAGTAATCATCCGCATATAAGCCAAAAGAAAAACTGGGTAAAAAAAGAAAAATAGATAATAAAAATGCCGAAAAAAAAGGCCTTAAAAAAAAATAATTTTTAGCCTGCAAAGCGAATTGTGGAACTGCTTTCATTCTAGAGAACGGCCTAATGATTAATACCAATTAATTATAAATGCAAACAACAATGCTGAATGCGCAGGAATAAACTAGATTGCTATGCAAAATATAAACAAGTTTTTTATAGGAAAAACAACAAAGGATTTGTAACCTCAAGCGTACAACTATACCCAAAGTAATTGGAATCACGGTGAGGCGGCAAGAGCGTGAACCCCATGAGCATAGATAAACTATGTGATTGGGGTGAATGAGCGCTGCCAACAATGCCGTGGTTTCAAGTACGAAGGGTATATTCATTGTTATGAATTAGCCCATAATAGCCTTTATACCAAGGTGTTGAAGCAAGGGGCGAACCTGAGCGGCATGATCGCTTTTTTTGCCCCATAATTCAATGCCGAAGTGCTTTGCTGCTTCAACATAAAAACTGATCATCGATTTCTCATCTGATAATGACGTTAATGTCATAAAATGATCAGCCAAATAAACCACACTAATAGGCATGTTTTCTAATACGGCCAAAGAACCAAATTCACCCCCAAATTGCCATAAAGCAAATGAAAAACCCTTATTTTGCGCAAGCTGCTTTAACGCCTGCAAAGGCTTAGGTCTTGCAAAAAAAGCACTTTCCTCAAAAGCCAGCAGGCAATCTGCCTGCAAGATGATTTGCTCAAGCAATGCAACATGCGTTATTAAACAACCACAGTGAATTAAATCTCGCGTAACAGGCATAATCCATTTGAGTTTTCGATCATTATTTTTATTATGACTTTTAATTTCCACAAATACTTTTTTGAGCGTCCACTCCCACACAACAGATAACAAATCATTCTTAAAAGCCAATTCAAACAGCTTAGAAAAAGGCATAGAGTCTATATTAGATTGCGCCCAATAAGGGGTGATATAAAAGCCCACTAAAGCTTCTTCTTCACTTGAAGATTCAAGTAGCTTGATGGGTTGCTTATCAAGCAAAAGTGACTCTTTTTCAATTGCATGACGCAACTGAGCGGTGAGCTTAATACGTTCTGATAATTTTTCATTAAGCTTAGGATCAAAATAACAATAGGTATTGCGACCTGTTTTTTTTGCCTGCTCTGCTGCAAAAGCAGCATTTTTAATCAGCATTGCTGCACTATCACCACAACGTGGATAAGTTGCAACACCAATATTACAACCCAAGTAAATCTCATGCCCGCCGGATAAAAAAGCTTCTTGCATGGCCTTGCAAATTTTTTCAGCCACAACGAAAATATCTTCTTTTCCTGTTAAATCACTTAATAAAATAATAAATTCATCGCCGTTTGATCGCGCTAAAGCATCACCAGAACGCAATAACTGACGTAAACGATCAGCAACCAACTTCATCACTTCATCGCCTGTATTGTGGCCTAAACACTCATTAATATGCTTAAAGTGATTTAAATCAAGATATAAAATACTCAATGCAACAGACTGTATTCGAGCTTTATCAGTAAAAATAACGTCAAGCTCTTCCTCAAATTTTTTACGCGTACACAAACCTGTAAGTGCATCTGTACCCGATAAACCCTTTATTTTTTCTTCACTCTCCTGCTCTAGCCTTCTAAAAGCAATAACGACTTTAATATTACCCAGATTATTAACAGGCACTGCAGCAAAACGTACTAAAAGAGGTGTACCATCACCTCGCCAAAATTTGGTTTTATCAATTTGTAAAATAGTCTTCCGCTCACAAACCGTACGAATAGGATGATTTTGCCATTTACTGCCAACAGTATGATGTGCCTCTTCAAATAAAGCTTCGACATAAATCCCCACTAGTTTAGAAGGCGGAATTTTGAGCAAATAACCAGAGGCTGAATTAGCGTAGCGAATTAAACCTGTTTCATCTATACCCAATATGCCCTCATTGGCTGAATGAAGCACATTGTCTTCATCTGAATCAATTGTTTTAATAATGTCTCTATAACGAT
Organism: Klebsiella pneumoniae; assembly: GCA_945860125.1. GTDB lineage: Bacteria > Pseudomonadota > Gammaproteobacteria > Pseudomonadales > CAMAPQ01 > CAMAPQ01. The sequence goes on along the minus strand of CAMAPQ010000002.1, from coordinate 10,326 downwards.
TAATTTCTAAAATTACTTTTAGCTTGCCAAGCAAAGCTTCTTGATTCAAAGGCTTTGAAATAGTATCAACGACATCTAACAAATATTGATGCAGCATCTGTTTTTCGTTAAACAAATTACTGGTCATTAAAAGAACAGGAATATGACGAATTTCTTTATGAAACTGCTGCTGATTAATAACCTGATAACCATCCATACCTGGCATATCATCATCCAATAAAACAAGATCTGGTTTTATTGCAATCATTTGATCCAAGGCTTCCTGCCCATTTTTTGCAAAAAGAAGTGTTACAGGTAAAGAAGCCAATACTTGCTGAATCGCAAAAAAATTTGCTTCTATATCATCTACAACCAATAAAGTTTGCATGGCAGATGCGGCACTTTTTATTTCATTATTTAGCATAGGGCTTCTGTATTTTAGCGTGATATATTTTTTGGCTTTTTTACGGCTACCGTGCTTGGACATCGCACGCTACTTCATGCAAAAACCTCTACACCCTTCGTACTTGAAACCACGGCATTGTTGGCTGCGTTCATTCACCCCAATCACATAGTTTATCTATGCTCATGGGGTTCACGCTCTTGCCGCCTCACCGTGATTCCAATTACTTAGGACTTACGCAGAATTGTTCCAGCAAGGCGTCCTGACGAAGACAGTACACGCTGTACGGCGAGGCAGGACAATAAAGCTGGGCAATTTTGCGTAAGCCCTATTACTTTGGGTATATTAAGCATAATGGACAAAAGGCAAAAAAGATAAGCGCAAAAAATGACGCAAAAGAATAAATGAGCCGTCAAAAAACCAAAAAATGATTGCGCCTCTAAATTTTCACGCCACTGCCTTAAAAATGTCATATCAGCAATCTATCGTTTACCTGCGCTTAACCTCAAAGATAATCAGATCACGGTTATTTTTGCAGGAATGCTAGTTTTAAAAAACTAGCTGAGCCGTTCTTATGTTGCTCGAAGTAACGCAACCATTCTCAAGCAGTTTAACCACACGCGGAGTATTTTCCTATGTCACTAAAAAAAATATCCATTGCTGTCGGTCTTGCAATTGTTGCTTCTCACGCCCTAGCTGACCCTGGGCACAATGCTTCAGCTGCAACAAATTTCGATGATTTTACACCACTGGTCGGCAACACAAACAATGGCACCCTGCCAGAGTCTGCACCGTTTCGGCTATCCTCGGATGACTTTCGACAAGTTAGTATCGTCACCCGCGACACGCAACAAATAGAGCGATTCGACTCAGGCAGTTACGATATGCAAACGGTCAATGAAAATGGCCCTGATGCTGGCAGGTACTTGTACACCCCATTTGAAACGGGTCAAGCTGGCATTCAGAGGACAGATTTACGCACAATGCAAACCACGACAATCTGGCAAGCCAAAAATCCTGGCAGCCAAGTTGCTTTTGATGCCTCTCGCTGGACACCTTGGGGTTCATATCTCACAGGCGAAGAATCCTGGAGTGACCCAGGCCAGGCAGTCAGCCTTTATGGCCGTCTCTACGAAGTCATTAATCCTTTGGCTGATCCCGCCGCTATTGTGATTAAGCATCGTAATATCCTCCCCCGCGTATCACACGAAGGCCTTGCATTCGATAAGGACAATAACCTGTATTTTATCGATGAACGTAACGCAAGCCATATCTTCAGGTTTAAATCGAGAGCACCTAAGGCCATAAACGGGGATGAATACTTTGCAGCAGGAGAAACCTCAGTATTACGGGTGGGTGACGGCTCAGTGAAAGAAGCGACAGGAAAAGCACAGTGGATAGCGCTGACAGATAAAGACGGCAAGCCTTTACCGGGCGCTGTATTGGTGTACGGTACTGAAATTGACGGACGTGCCACTCCAAAACTTCCCGCATTTCTCGCGACCGGATTTGATCGCCCTGAAGATATGGAAATAAAAACGCTGAACAATAAAAGCCAGATATTGTTTGTCGCTACCACGACCAATCACAAGGTCTTTTCTATAGATCTCAAACGAATGGAGGTCAAATTATTTGCCAGCCGTGATACTAAGGATATGGCGACAGATTTCCCCGCAGGCAGTGAATTTACCAACCCCGATAACTTGGCAATTGATGCTGAAAATAATATCTATATTGTTGAGGACCAACCAGGTGGTATCGAGGATACATGGTATGCCGTTGATAAAGACAATGACGGCGTGGCAGAAGCCATTGGCAAGTGGGCAAGCCTGAATACTGTGGGTGCTGAGGCGACAGGGCTTTATTTCGATCCATTTAACCCCCACCTCGCTTATATCAACGTACAGCACCCCGACAGCGGCGTGGATCGCACCATCATGCTTATGGCCTCCCCCGTTACTGGCGGTAAGGGTAAAAAGCATTAGGGCAAGCCCATCAAAGTCAGAATAGGGCTCCGTATCAACTTGGCAGAGCAGTTGCGCAACTAGGCAGCTGCTTATGCTGTAGTGGGCTACGCATGAAGTTTTAATTAAGCTGAGCTCGACGCTTAAAAATATATAGGAATAAGCTCTGAACGCTGAATATTAAGAGAAGGTTTTTTCTATTGAAATGGATGACGATTATCATGATTTCACTCATAGATAATTTAGTTTTAGGCTATTTTTTAAGGTTGAAAGTTACGAGGTTTTGTTTTAAAGTTGGCTCAAATTTTTTGCAAAAATCATCTATATTGCAGAAAAGTTCTGTTAGTCTCATGTGGCACTTTCTTGCTTGCTAGTTCTCTTGGCAAGACCTGCCTAATTTACTTGGAAGCACCTGTTTTTAAAAGAAAAATACGTTGATCTCAGATTAAAACAATATAGGTTTATTATAGTTATGTTAAACAAAGTTTCTCAATCATCCCATGAGAATGGCGGACATGAAAAAAAACGTGCTCTAGATAGTCAGTCTGTTCTTAATGGAATTCAACCTTTAGATAGCAATAAAAAAACAAAAACTCAGCTCAGCACTGTAAATGCCGCCACTCTTAGGGGAGCGCGACTCTGTACATCACAACCCTATGCTACAGGTATTCAATCAGTTCAAAGTGGCGATATATTACTTGGTCGTGGAGGTAGCATTAGTGCGCATTTCGGCAATACTCATTTGAGAGATTTAATCACGCACGGCTCGCCAACTGTTGCACCTATTGATTTTCAAACTCATGCACAATTGAAAAAATCTGAAAAAAAGCAAATTTGGTTGGATCTTTTACAAGAGGTGCATAGCACCATACCACGTAGACGATTTTTACAGCAAAATAAACAAGATAGCCTTTATTATGAAGTACATGATGAGCGTGCAATACTCAAAATAGCACAAACCATTCGAGACTTAAGAAGCAAGCGGCCAAAAAATGAAACTACTAGCACAGAAAATAAAAGCGCCCACATTTCTCAATATGCTTTGCTCGACAATCACCAAGATATTGAAACCATTCCTGTATCTTTAGCGACTAGTAACGAAGATGATCACATGCGCGAGCTTCTTAACTATCCCTATTTGAATATATTTTTAGATTGTTTTAGCGAAGACCATAACATGCCAACGCTTCGTAATAACCCATCTTTGAATCTATTGTTGGATAATGTTGCTGAGGACGATAACGACCAGAAGCCAGCCGCAGCACCTATCGAGCATCAAACTTCGCAGCTAGCACATCACTCAAAATCTTGGACTATAGAAGACGACAGATTATTAATTGCTGAAAAGTCAAAATTAGATCAAGCCAGCGCAGAAGAATCTCGGCAGTGGTCTCATTTATCTGAATTGATTCCTCAGCATGCGCCTAAAGCAATTAGAGAGAGGTGGGTAAATCATTTAAATCCTATATTAAATAAAACGCCCTTTAGCGATAATGAATATGATCAAATAAAAACAGGTATAGAAAAATATGGTAAGCGTTGGACCCAAATATCACAGGAAATTTTCGGATCAAAAAGAGCAGAAAATGATATTAAAAATCAATTTCACTGTGTGCGTTTCAAAAACCATATTATAAATAGATATGGCATACAAACTTACAATGATTTAACAAGTAATCGCAACAGAAAAAAAAGCTAGGAGATATGTCGCAAAGGGAAGAAAAAAAAGGATTTTTGGATTATGTTGAAGGGTGAAGCCCTTGAGCTTAGCTCAGGTTATTTTATTTATTTTGGCTGTGCAAATGCTAATAAATCAAAAACAACTTTGGTAAAAGCCGCTGATTTTATGGGGTCTGACAATAGTTGCATCATTTGATTTTGATGCGCTGTGCTGCTATCTAAAATTGCATCATCAATGGCTTTTGAGAAATCACCTAACATCGCCTGTTCTGGTGAGTTATTTGCAATTTGCGTCATCACTAATTTATTTTCACTGACTTTATCGCGAATGGTGTAGGCGTAGTTCACCATATCGGCAGTCGTTAACTGATCGGTAATAAAGAGCTCATTAAGGCGGGCGATGATCTCAGATAAAAACATTTCATTTTTATCCTTTGGCTTTGCTGAGCCTAAATCTTCATTGGGTTTGAGTTGGTTTTCGCCGTTATTATCTGTGAGCTTTAACTGTTGGGCTCGCATTTTTGATACCCGATAGTGACTCAATACAACATTGCTCAAATCAATATCATCCTCTTCAATCAGTGCTTCTCGCAGCATGGGGCGCAGTGCGCGCGCATAGATACACAGCTTTTCTAAATTGGTATCGTCATAATCGACAATTTGCGACATAAACTCATAAAAACGCACAAAACTACCCAAGTCTTTTTTGAAAATCTCAAGTGCATTTTTTTCTTTTTGGCACTCTTTTAGGCTATTTTCTGCATTGGCTATTAAAACCGCATCGTGTGTTTTTTTGATTTGCTCAAGCATTTCCTTAGCTTGTTTACAGGTATCTACTGCCGATTGATAACGCATTTTCCAGCGCTGTAGGGCAGGTTTACAGAGGTTGGCAATCGCGGCATTTGATTTATTCGCCTCGTAAAAATAAGTGCAAAATTGATCAACTTCATGCCAGGTAAAAATACCTTCTGCACGCAATTTATCATACAGTTGAAAAATTAAATTAGGATCAGAAACATCCTCTAGTTCTGCGGTTTGATAGTAGGGCTGAAACGCTAAGAGAATCTCTTCTGGATTATTAAAAAAATCTAAAATAAAAGTGCCGGTGGTTTCTTTGCCTGGGTAAGTGCGATTTAAACGCGAGAGCGTTTGTACGCAATCAACGCCGCCTAATTTTTTATCAACGTACATTGCGCATAGTTTGGGCTGATCAAAACCGGTTTGAAATTTATTGGCCACAATCATCACTTGATAATCTTGTGAATCAAAAGCCTTACGCATATCGCGCCCTTTAAGCTGAAGATTCATATTGTTTTCGGTAAATTTCTCACCGAGAAGGTCCATGCTATTTGGGTCTTTCTCTGAAAAGATTACTTCGCCTGAGAAAGCAACCATTGCATACATTTTTTGATACCCTTTATCTAAAATATAGCGATCAAAGGCGAGCTTGTAACGCACCGCTTCTTTGCGTGATCCCGTCACGACCATAGCCTTAGCTTGGCCATTGAGTAAATGCATCACATGCATTTTAAAGTGTTCAATAATGATCATCACTTTTTGGGCAATATTGTGATCATGCAAACGAACCCACTGGTTTAATTTTACGCGGGCTTTTTTGCTATCCACCTCTTGTTCACGATCTTGAATTTTTTGTGCCAAATTATAAGCCACTTTGTAGTTGGTATAATTTTTCAACACATCCAAAATAAAGCCTTCTTCAATCGCTTGGCGCATACTGTAAACGTGATAAGCCTGTGGTTTATTTGTAACGGAAGGCGCCTCTTGTGGATTGGCTAGGCGGCCAAAGAGTTCTAGTGTTTTTGCTTTGGGGGTCGCGGTAAAAGCAAAATAGCTTAAATTATTTGAGGCACGGCGCGAAGCAACCGTGGCTGCAATAATATCTTCTGCACTTAACTCTTCGTCTTCTTCTTTCGCCTCAATCATTAATACTTCTTTTAGCTTGCGTGCGGTGGAGCCTGTTTGCGATGAGTGCGCTTCATCGGCAATCACGGCATAGCAGCGTGTTTTAAGCGTTACGCTATTTTCAATGGCTTTGAGTACAAAGGGAAAAGTTTGAATGGTGACGATAATAATCGGTTGGGCGTTTTGCAGTGCGGTGGCTAGTTTTTCTGATTTTGAGCCTTCGCCTTCATCGCGATTAATGCGGCCCACCACGCCATCAGTATGTTCAAATTGATAAATAGTATCTTGTAATTGTGCATCGAGCACGATTCTATCTGTCACCACAATCACCGAGTGGAATTTTTTATTGCCTTTTTCATCGTAAAGTGAAGAGAGTTGATGCGCTACCCACGCAATCGAATTTGATTTGCCTGAACCGGCACTGTGTTGAATTAAATATTTGTGACCTGCGCCTTCAGTTTTTGCCGCAAACATTAATTTGTTGACCACATCCCACTGATGAAATCGAGGGAAAATCATGCTTTCTTTTTTACTTTTTCGCCCCGCATCATCTTCTTTTTCTTCAATGTGTAAATGCACAAAACGGCCTAATATATTTAATATATTTTCAGGCAGTAAAACTTCATTCCATAAATAGTCAGTGGCGTAACGTGTTATCTCATCCGGTACATCGTTACCGGCAGCTCCCTCTTTAGTGCCTTTATTAAAGGGTAAAAAGTAAGTGTTTTCACCGGCCAGTTTTGTTGTCATAAACACTTCATATTGGCTTGCGGCAAAGTGCACAAGGGCCCCGCGTTTAAAGCTCAAAAGTGGTTCTGGTTTTTTAGTGGCAGGGTCAATTGGTAGGCGTGTGGTTTTGTATTGCTTAATTGCGTTATAGGCTGATTGTTTAAATTCTGATTTTAATTCTAAGGTGACAATTGGTAAGCCATTTACAAACAATACTAAATCAATGCGCCAATTTTTGGCTTTGCTTCCGGTTTCTGCCAAATGCGCCTCTGTCGCCCATGGGCTATAGACTAACTCAGGCACAAGGCGCAGCCTGTTTTTGTGGTAACGCGTTAAAGTGTCTGGGTTTAAAGTGTGTTCTGGTTTGAATTCACACAGGCGAAAACGCACGTTTCGATCACGCAATTCATGCCGTAATACGCCCAGCGTGCCAAAAGTACGTGTATCCTTGTGCGTTGCATTGATATCCGCTTTGTTTAATTGATTGGCAACTAAGGCTAATAATTTTTCTGTCGTATCATGAGGGTAAAGCGCACAATATTTTTGCCATTGTGCCTCTTGTGTTTCTTGAATAAAACCGATGACATCTTCGCTATATAATGCGAGCTTTCGATCATAATGCGCTGACTTTCCTAGCAACCAACCATTGGCTAGCAGTTGCTCAATCATATCGTTTTGAAAGATGGTTTCTGCTGATTGGTCTGCCATTCTGGGTTTCCTGTGCGTATTACGGATCGGATCTACGAATAGTGGTTAATACTTTGACCAGTTCAAAAATAGCAGTGAATGGTTCTGGTTCGTCTTTTGCCGTAAATCGAGCGGCTAAACGTTCAGCGCGTTCTTTAGCAATGTTCGAGTGCTGCCAAGTCATTGCAAAGGCACCGCTATAGCCCTTCGTGTAATCTGGGATATGCTTTTTAAGGCGGCGCATTACTTCATCGCGACGTACTGGAGCCTGAACATCTTGGTAGTGCAGTAACAACCACAGTTCAAAACTAGGCACTGAAGCAATCGCTTTAAAGGGGATTTGCTGCTTCTCATCGTTACTAAGCTTGCCATTGTTTGAAGCTGCTATTTGTAGTGCGTCATGATAACTCTCATGGTCATCTCGATCAAATACCGCATATATTTGATCAAAGCTTTTGGGGCGAATGCCTTTTTTAGCATCGCCTTTTTTAAAAAGCTCTATGGCGTATTTCACGACCTGAATGGGAGCCGTGCCAGATTCGCAAGGTTTTACGATAATTTTTGTTGCAGGCAATCGGAATTCCGCGCAAAGGTTTCTAAAGTACAAAGGTTCAGTTTTGCTACCTTCTGAAACGATCAGAATACGAGGGTAACTTTCGTGGAGATTTTCTTTTTTCTCCTGCCGAGCAAGTTGTCTTGCTTTTGGCTGATGATCTCGCCCCACTAGTGCCGAACTCCTAACGACTGATCTAGTAGAAAAGGCAACGCACCATAGCGGCCTTGTAAGTAACTGCGTTCTAGTGCTTCTTTTTTTCGTGGGCTGAAGTCGAGTAGTGGATACAGTACAGAGCTTTGATCTGAATTTTTTTCGACAAACCAGATTTGATCACGCCGAAAAAGGCCATAGGCATCTAGCAATGATGTATCGTGGGTAGTTAATATCAGCTGTGCGCCACTCCCATTAATTTCTGGCTGGTGAAAGAGTCGAACCAATGCTTGTACCAGTAAAGGATGTAGGCTGGTATCTAATTCATCGACTACAAGGGTCAGCCCTTTACTCAGAATATCTAAGATGGGTCCTGCAAAAAAGAGCAAGTTACGGGTGCCGCTTGATTCATCTGCCATATCGAAAATAGCTTTACCCTGTTTTGTCACATGGTGAAAGTAAAGCTTATATTCTTCTCTCTCTTCTGGTCGCACTTCTGCTTTGCTGGCGGCTAAATCAAAGTGCACTGCTTTTCCTGTTGTTTTATGTGCTTTCACTTCAATATCTGTAATGCTGATGTCAGCAGCTTGCATGAAATGACATATATTTTTGCGAGTGGTTTCTTGTTTAAGCATTTCCACAGAAAAATAGGGTGAGAGTGGAGATTGCTCGTTAAAGATGATGAGTTGGTGAGCAAACCAGTTGAAAACAGGTAGCAGCGCTTCGCTATTTAGCTGTACGGCCATCGATAGAAATAAAGCATTGGGTCGCGTGGCGCCTTCCCATACATTTTTAGCACCTTTCAAATTGGGGCCAAATTCATAGATGTCTTTAGCACTCTGTGCATCAAAATAACGATCAAACCAGCGCTGAGGCTTAAAAGCCTTATATACTAGCAAATGCTCACTGATGATACGTTGCTCTGTCATGCTAAACCCATACTGGTAGCGAATACCCTCTAAGAGAAAAGTGACTTCAAATTCTGTTGGTTGCTGAGCAGAAGTTGCATCTAGTTTAAAGGGCCGGAGCCGATCAAAAGTTTGGCCTGGTTGTAAGCTGGCAGACTCTAGCACGACGCCACGCATGTACTGCAATGCCTTAATAAGATTTGATTTTCCGCTGGCATTTGCGCCATAAACGGCTGCACTTTTTAACAAGTGTGGGGCGGCCTTGAGCTGAGTACTAATGGTATGGGTGTCGAGTAGCGTCTTATCGCTTGACGCCACAAGGCTCAGGGTTTGTTCATCGCGGAGGCTACGAAAATTTTTCACCCGAAACTCGATTAACATAAATCCACCCATGAAATAACAAAATATATTCATATTATGAACGAAATATTCAATTTTTCAATTTATTATTGACTTGCCAATACCCACCCTTGGCTGCACCAATGCGGCTGAGCTTACCTGCGGCTTTCAGTTTGGCAAGCTGCTTTTCTATCGTGCGTGACGATACCCCTAATTTTTCAGCTAAGGCTTTGGCGCTGATGCGGGTGTCTTTGGCAATTAAAGCTAATATTTTCTCCGAACTGATCCCCGAACTTTTCTCCGAACCTTGAATGGTGCGAATACGATTAATGCGCCTCAGCGCTAGGCTTTTATTGAGCGTTTGCCGCTCTGTTAAGCGGCCAATTTGTTCGGCAATATCGGCTACTAAACCCAAGAGCTCTGGGGTGAGCGTGAAGGGGGGGTGGTAGTTAGGCATTGGTGTTTATTCCTTCTTTAGCAAAATAAAATGCATTTTTCAGTTAAAAAACAGCACTTTTTCGTCATTCCCGCGAAGGCGCATAAGCGCTAATATAAAATACATTCGATGCAAATGAGCCGGCATCCGTCATTCCCGCGAAGGCGGGAATCCAGAAAATCTCTTGTACTTACGTCAATCATTCGATACAAAGCCCAAAGAAGATATTAAACAGCCTTCATATTTATCACTTAAAAAACTGGATTCCCGCCTTCGCGGGAATGACGGATACTTGCTGTTTTTCACGCTCTCGCTTCCTGCCAATCATGCACATCAATTTTACCGGTGACGGCGGCAGAGATAAGGGCGGTGCGGCGTTCTTGGAGTAGTTTAATTTGTTGTTCGGATTTTTCAGAAAGAGCATTAAACCCACATTGAGCGCCCCTTAAATTGCCATCTTTTATTTTAAATATGTAACGTTAGTGGTATCTTCACGGTTTTATGCTTGGCATTTATGATTGCTGCTGAAAACGGGAGAGGCGCATGGAAGGCTTGGATATTAAAAGGTTAGA
>CAMAPQ010000001.1 GCA_945860125.1 Klebsiella pneumoniae | reverse complement strand
GCGAGGAAATTGTTATGACAATGCGCCGATGGAGAGTTTTTGGGGAAGTATGAAGAATGAATTAGTGCATCATCGGCATTATGAAACACGCTTAATGGCTGAAGCTTCGATTCGCGAATACATTGAGATTTTTTATAATCGTCAAAGGCTGCTCTCGCGCCTTGGCAATATGGCGCCTGCTGTTTTTGTACAAAATTTCAGAAAACAACAGGCCTGTGCTTGAAGTGGGCGTGTCTACTATTGTCAGTACAGGTCACTTTACTTGAAAGCGATATTGGCGAACGTCAAAAACTTTTGAATAATATCAATGCATCCTTTCGGGTTTATGATCAAGGTTTGGGGGATTTGCCAGCGAATTCATCAGATTAAAATAAGGATACACCGTTACACAGTCACCTTCTTGCCATTGAGTTGTATTCTCATCTAATACGACCCAGGCATTACTTTTGGCAAGAGGGTGAATTTTAAATGATTCTTGTCCTTGTGATATATCAACCATTAACACGCCTTTTTCGTTCACAGAAAGCGTGCTTTTTAGAAACTGGCGAAAATCACTTTTTTTCGTAAAGCTATGCGTTAATCGCGCATTAATAGGCTGTTCAACTTCAAGACCTTGCAGTGTGCGAATCAGCGGCATTATAAAAAAATTGAAGCCAATTGCAGCTGAAATAGGGTTGCCCGGTAATCCAAAATAAAAACTGCCATTTGGTAAAGTTGCAAATAAAATGGGTTTGCCAGGACGAATATTCACGCGGTGAAAATGAATAGTTGCACCTAGCTTTTCTAAAGAGTGAGGAATGAAATCCCAAATACCTTTAGAGACCGCACCTGTACTAATAATAATTTGATTAGGGTTTAGAGAGGCTATTTTTTCCTCAAATAAACAGGCGTCATCTTCAATCATTCCGTCATAAATACCCTGTAACCCTTGTCTTCTCAAGGCAGCCATTAAATAAGGGGCGTTAGCGTTATATATTTGACCTTCTTTTAACGGGGAGGAATAGTCGTCTGTAATTTCATTGCCTGTTGATATAACACGAATGAGTGGCGTTTTAGCGACCTCTAACGAGGTAATGCCTAAGCTCGATAGCAACATAATGTGTTCTGGTGTGATGCAGCTTCCTACTTTTAATACGCACTCACCTTGGGCAACATCTTCCCCTGGCATGCGAACATGTTCGCCAGGCAAAACGGGGTGTGTGAACGTGGCATATCGGTTTTTTTCTTGTGTTGCTTTTTCAATAGGAACAACGGCATCAAAAGGAAGGGGCACGGGCGCGCCCGTCATAATTTGAACAGTTCCTTCTTTGCTTAAAATTGCCAGATTGTTTCCTGTGGCAATAGAAGCGTCTCCTGCGGCAATAGAGGCAGTAACGCTCAGTATTACAGGTGTAAGAGGGCTAGCCTCTTTAAGGTGTGACGAACATACGGCAAAACCATCCATTGCGCTATTGCGAAAAGGCGGGGATTGGATAGGGCTATTAACCTGCCTTGCAGCTACTTTCCCAAGCGTTTTATCTAACGAAAGTGTTTCAGTTGAACGTTCTATGAGGGAACTTTGCTTAATTGAACAGTGTATTAAAGCAAGCGCCTCGTCATATGAAATCATTTTTATTCCTTATGTTTTCAACGATTGAAATACATCTTGTCCTCTTTTCAAGAAGTATATGCGCATCATTTTTTTAGTCATAGGAGAAACGCAGTTTTTTAAGTGAGTCAGAAGTTACTATTTAAGCCCGCTCGTTTAATTGAGCTAAAATGAGCACTGTTTTTTTATGTGAGTCTGTGATACATAGCATCACAGACTTTTTTTGTCTATAATTCTCCCTCAATTCATTATAAGTTAAGGTGCTTTAGCATGATAACCATTAACCGCCTAGGAAAAAGTTTTGGGTCTTTTTGGGCTGTAAAGGATCTTTCTTTCAATGTATCACCCGGCGAGGTGCTGGGATTTTTAGGTCCTAATGGCGCCGGTAAATCAACCACGATGAAAATGATTGCAGGATTTTTAGCGCCAAGCGAAGGCCGTATTCGTGTGTTTGATGTTGATGTGCAGCGCGCTCCTTTAGCTGCAAAAAAGATGATTGGCTACCTACCTGAAGGCGCGCCGCTTTATGATGATATGACGGCCTCTGAGTTTTTGAGTTTTATTGCTGATATTCGGTGCTTATTCGGTGCTGATCGAAGAGAAAAATTAGGGCGCGTTATTGATCAGCTTGATTTAAAAGAAGTGTTGAATCAGCCTATTGAAACTTTATCAAAGGGTTTTAAGCGTCGCGTCGGTATTGCTCAGGCAATGCTACATGATCCACGTGTGCTTATTTTAGATGAACCAACTGACGGTTTGGATCCTAATCAGAAGCACCAAGTAAGAGAGCTAATTCGCAATCTTTCCAAAGAAAAAATTGTCATTATTTCAACTCATATTCTTGAGGAAGTATCGGCGGTGTGTTCGCGTGCAATGATTATTGCGCGGGGTCAGTTAACAGTGGATGACACGCCGGCAGGCTTAGAGGCGCGTTCACGTTACCATGGCGCGGTTACCGTTACGCTACAGGCTTCTCAAGGTGGTGCTGAGGCAGCTTTTAAGCAGATTATAGGCGTAGATCAAATTGAATCGGCTGCTCATGACCCGTTGAGATTTACATTGATTCCTAAAAAAGGTGAGAAAATTGTAAAAGAAGTGCAGTCATTTCTTGCTGTGAAGGGTTGGGCTACAAGCCAAGTTTTTGTCGAGCGCGGCAGGCTTGATGAAGTCTTTCGTCGTTTAACGCAAGCCGAGGTGTAATTTATGATTTGTGCAATGGTTAAAAAAGAGTTGATGAGTTATTTCTCAACACCGCTTGCTTATGTGTTTATGGTTATTTTTTTGATTATGATGGGTTCTTTTACTTTTTTCTTTGGCCAGTTTTATGAAAGAAATCAAGCAGACTTATCTTCCTTTTTTCATTTTCATCCTTGGTTGTATTTGTTTTTAATACCCGCGCTTTCAATGAGGCTTTGGGCAGAAGAAAGAAAAACAGGCACCATCGAACTGCTCATGACTTTGCCTGTTTCGCTTTGGCAGGTTGTTTTTGGTAAGTTCTTTGCTGCTTGGTTGTTCAGTGGTATTGCCTTAATCCTTACCTTTCCATTATGGATAACGGTCAATTATTTAGGTAATCCTGATAACGGCGCAATATTGGCAGGTTATGTGGGTAGCTGGTTATTAGCGGGTGGTTTTTTAAGCGTAGGCTCTTGTCTTTCTGCGGTAACATCGAATCAAGTCATTGCGTTTATTATTACCGTTGTTGCTTGTTTCTTATTGGTTGTTTCAGGCTTTCCGATGGTGCTGGATTGGTTAAATGGTTGGGCGGGGACGAATGTTGTTGATGCGATTGCTTCCTTGAGCTTCCTTGAGCACTTCCGTTCAATTTCAAAAGGCGTGCTTGATTTAAGAGATATTTTCTTCTTTTTAATTATCATTGCAGCAGGATTAACAGCAACCTGTTTGGTTGTTCAAAGCAAAAAAGCGAGCTCATAAGCCCTTTCCTTTTTTCCAAGATGCAGGAGCATGATTGCAATGAAAAAAAATATCAGTATGAAGTTGGGATTGCTTGCAATTATTGTCGGCGCGATTATTTTGGTCACTGCCGTGCAGGTTTCGCTTAAGTATGCCCGTTTTGATTTAACTGAAAATAAGTTATATACCTTATCTCAAGGCACGGTAAATACCCTTGAGCATTTACAGAAGCCCGTTGATTTATACTTTTTCTTTTCAGAACAAACCACGAAAAACATTCCTGCTATTCGTAATTATGCGAAAAGAGTAGAAGAGCTTTTAGATGAGTATGAATTAAAATCTAAAGGTAAAATTAAGCTGCATAAAATTGATCCTGAACCATTTTCTGAGTCTGAAGATCAAGCAGCAGAGTTTGGCTTGCAAGCGATTCCTGTGTCTCTTGGGGGTGATACGGTTTATTTTGGTTTGGCAGGCAAGGCTGAGAATGGCGATAAGCAAATGATTCCTTTCTTTCAAGAAGATAAGGAAAAGTTTTTAGAGTATGACGTTAGTCAGTTGGTGTACCGTTTAAGTACGCCTAAAAAACGCGTGATTGGTTTAATCTCAGGGTTACAGCTTCAGGGTGGCTTTGATATGGCAAGCCGTCAGCCTTTGGCGCCTTGGGTAATTATGGACCAAATTGAAAAGCAGTTTGAGGTGCAATCCTTAGGTGCAGATTTAAAAGAAGTGCCGTCGGCGGTGGACGTGTTAATGATCGTGCATCCTAAGCGTTTAACTGATCAAGCCTTATATGCAATTGATCAGTATGTATTGCAAGGGGGCAAAACGTTGGTATTTGTTGATCCTAGCTCGGAGATGGATCAAGACTCAATGATGGGTGCAAGTGAAAAAGGCTCTGATATATCAAAGCTTTTTACAGCTTGGGGAATACAGCTTGAGCCAAATAAAGTGATTGCTGATTGGGCTTTAGCGCTTAAGGTAAGTATGCAACAAGGGGCGTTACCTCAGCGTCATTTAGGGTTTCTTTCTTTGCATAAAGAGAGTTTTTCTGCTGAATCTATTTTAACTAATCAACTAGAAATGGTGAATCTTGGCACGTCAGGCATACTGAAAAAGAAAGAAGCCAGCAAAGTTGAGTTTGAGCCGTTACTTTCTTCTAGCAATGAAGCCATGCTGCTTGAGGCGGTAAAGTTCGATAAATTGATCGATCCTAGCGTATTACTGCAAGACTTTAAGCCAACGGGTGAGACCTATGTTGCCGCAGCCCGTATTCAAGGTATGGTTGCCTCGGCCTTCCCTAATGGCGCACCTGCTCTGAAAGAGCCTGCTAATGCAGAGACTGGGGAAATGATGGACGATGATGCCTCTTATAATAATAACTTTCAGCCTCAAGCAATTGATAGCTTGCCCATGCTTGAACAGTTAAAGCAAAAAGCAGAAGACATGCAAAATGAGCAGAATGATCCCTCGGCTTCTGATGAGCAGAATCCTTCAGAACAAAAAGTGCCGACGGATAAAGCACCGGAAGAATCTAGCAAGTTAAAAGAGAATGAAACGAGCTCAACGGGCGGCGTTTCTGGCTTTTTTATCTCTTCTGCGCTAGCTGATGAAGCGCAGGCAAATAAAGCTCAAGAAAATAAACCACAGGTGGATGAAAAGCCTGATGAGCAGAAAAATATAGTTCATTTAACTGAATCAAAACAACCAGTCAACGTGATTGTTGTGGCTGATACAGATATTTTAAGTGATCGTTTGTGGGTGCGTGTGCAGGACTTTTTTGGCCAGAGAGTTGCTGTGCCATGGGCAAATAATGGTGATTTTGTCGTCAATATGTTGGATATGTTATCTGGCAGTGCTGATCTTATTGGCCTTCGCAGTCGAGGCGAATTTACCAGAGAGTTTACCAAGGTAAAAAAACTACAGGATCAAGCTGAGTCATTATTTCGTGAAAAAGAGCAAGAGCTGAAAAAACAATTGCAAGAAACAGAAGCACAGTTAAGCGAGCTACAAAAACCATCAGAAGATGGCAGCCCTATTCACTTAACGGCTGAGCAAGAGGCAGCTCTTAAAAAGTTTGTGGAAGATAAGCTTCGTATTCGTAAGGAGCTCAGAGATGTTCAGCATCAGCTGGATAAAGATATTCGTGCATTAGGCACAACGCTTAAAGTTATTAATATTTTGATTATGCCGATTGTACTTACTATTTTAATGTTTATTTTTGCAGGTCAGATTAGAAAAAGGCGGTTAAAATATTTCGCTTAATTTTTTTCTGATGAGCATATTTTCAGTGTGTTTAATTCTGGTTATTTAATATTGACGGGGCTTTTTGTATAAAGAAGCCCCGTTTTTTTATAAGGATATTATTTAAGGTTATTAAGGGCGAGGTGCTATTGAGGCTAGCAATATTTGATTTAGACAATACCATCCTAGAAGGTGATAGTGACCATGCTTGGGGGGAGTTTATTATAGAGCGCGGCCTCGTTTCTGATGCTGAGCACCGCCAAAAAAATGATGCTTTTTATGATCAGTATGTTAAAGGTGAGCTAGATATTTTTGCCTATCAGCGTTTTGTTTTGAATCCTTTAAAGGGAATGTCTTTGACTGATATTCAGCCGCTGCAACAAGCTTTTTTGCAGGAAAAAATTATCCCCATTATTAAACAAAAAGCGCTGGATTTAATTGAGGATCATCGTCAAAAAAATGATTTTATTTTGATAATAACCGCCACCAATCATTTAATTACAGCGCCCATTGCGCAATATCTTAATGTTCATGACTTAATCGCGACAACGCCTACCGTCATAGAAAATATTATTTCTGGAGAAGCATCGGGCACGCCCAGTTTTCGCGAAGGAAAGGTGGCAAGATTGCATGAGTGGCTGCAAAACAAAGATCATGCCTTTTCGCTTCATGAGAGTTTTTTTTATTCTGATTCTTGGAATGATCTGCCTTTACTTGAAAAGGTGGCTTACCCTGTCGTCGTTGATGGTGATGAGGTGCTTAAAAAAATAGCAGGTGAACGACGTTGGGTATCCTTGTCTCTTTTATCCTGATCTATACTCAGTAGAGATTTGTATAACGTGATGAGGAAATAATAATGACAAGAAGCATCAACTTAGATCCTGTTGATCATATTTTAAGCGGAATCAGCGTGCCTCCTCAGCCTCAGATTTTAGTTGATCTTTACATGGAACAAGCAATGCCCAATCCTGATTTCTCTAGGATTACTGATTTAATTGCGCGTGATCCATCTTTATCTGCGGGTGTTTTAAAACTCGTTAATTCTGATTTTTATGGGCTTAGCAACGATATCGCCTCTATTGAAAAAGCGGCCCATCTTTTGGGGCTGGATCAGCTTGTGAATATTGTTAATGGCTTGGCCCTCAGGCATCACTTAAATGATGATCAAATTGCGCCGATGAATGTGTTTTGGGATTCGGCTTCAGATGTTGCCAATTGTGCTGCGACCATTGCGAAAAGGGTAGGCTTTCAAGCGCCCGATTTAGCTTATACCCTAGGGTTATTTCATAACTGTGGAATGGCCTTATTGTTCCGCTCGTATAACGACTATTTTTCTATTGTCGAAGAAGCTTATGCTGAAGAAAATGATCGAGTAATTGATGTTGAAAATAGAATACTTAAAACAAATCATGCCGTTATTGGTTACTATGCAGCGCGTTCTTGGAAGCTACCTAGGCTTGTTTGCGAGGTGATCGCTGAGCATCACAATGCTGCTTCTATTTTTACCTTGGAGTATAATCAAAATTATAATCCGTTTAAAAAAACGCTGCTCGCCATTTTAAAAATAGCAGAACATATTTGTAAGTTATATGCCGTATTAGGCAACCAAAAAGAAGATCACGAATGGAATAAAGTTGAAAATATGCTGCTTGATTATGTTGGTGTTAGTCAAATTGATTTTGATGGCTTGTCAGATCTTGTTCAAGAAATGGGGCTTTCTTGTATTTATCGTGATGATGATTAGCCTCGACTTATAAGAATTAAAAAAATGATTGCTTAGTGCTTTGCTGTGAGCGGAAAAGGAGTTGTAATAATGCAGTCAGAAAATCTGAAAATTAATAAGAAAATGATTAAATATGCTGTTTTTTTAGGGTTTTCCATATTTTTTGTTACCATACTAAGTTGTTTGCCTGCTGCAAACGTTCTGAGGATAATTAAAGCAAAAAGCCCTCATTTGTTTTCTCAAGTAGAGATATATCAGGTTACAGGCTCTATCTGGCATTTCGCAGGTAAGGCTTATATTGTACCGGCAACTATTTCATTGCCGCCTAGTATGAGATTATTTGATTTTGATTTTAATTGGCATATTTCCCCTTTATTTTTAGGAAAGCTTGAGGGAGTTGTCAAAATCAAAAATCAAAAAGCATTAAGTTTGGACATTCCTTTCTCCGCAAGCAAGCGTTCTGTTAGCGTACAAAATAGTAACGGCCAATTAAGCCTTGAGTGGCTCTCAAAACTCAATGCTGAGTTTAGTCTTTCAGCGCCAGGAAATATTGATGTTAAAAGTGTTTCATTTCTATTTGATGTGGATAAAAATATTTTTAGTCTTGTAGAGGGCGATCTTTTTTGGGGTGGGGGAAAGGTACTTTTGCCTGCTCAAGCGATTAAACCTGAGATACAGATGCCGCCTCTTCGTGGAAAATTTAATATTTTATCGGATGGGGGTTTGGTGCTAACAGTAACAGGTCAGTCTGATCATGATGTATTTGGTTTGATTAAATCAATAAAAGAAAAACGAGTGCGAGTAGGTTTAACTAATCGGCTATTAAAATTGTTAGGGCAAGAAATAGAGGATGCAAAATTAAATCAGATGTTTTTTGAGATTGAACAGCGCCTGTTATGTTGTTAAACAAGTGGTGTAGAATACTGCCTGTTTTAACGGATGAAGTGCCACTGTTTAGAGGTAAAAGAAATGGTTAATCAGAAGTTGATGATAAAAAGAATGAGCGAGTTTTCGTTGATTCTTTTTGTGGCTGCTTCTTTTTATCTTTTAGCAAAAATCATTTTATTTGTATTGAGCTTGAATGGTGAGGGTGCAGATGATGCAACGCTTGCGCGTTATGAGCGAGAGGTTGTAACGGACCCTATTACTGACAGGAAGGCTATAAATATTGGCACTATGAGTTCGTGGAATTTATTTGGCGCGGCTGTTATTGCCCCTGCCGGATTAAAAAAAGGGGTTCATGCTGAGAATGCGCCAGATACAACGTTACAAATTCGCTTAGAGGGCGTATTTCGATCAGACATTGAAGCGTTATCTGCTGCCATTATTTCAGAGGGTGGTAAAGAGGGTGTGCTATATCGTGTGGGGCAAACTTTGCCGCAAGGTGCTGAGATTGTAGCGGTGGAGGCAACACGGGTCTTATTGCGTTTAAATGGAAAAATAGAGGCGCTACGTTTTCCAAAAACAGAGGGCGATAAAGCAATTGTTTTGAGTCATCTTAATGCTGAAGAAAAGAAATCTTATGTATTTCCGCCAAAAAAAGGCGAACCTCGCGGATCTTCATCGCTCCCTCAGCCGCTGAGTGGAGATCCTTCTCAGGTGATTACTCAGTTGCAGGCGCAGCTCAAAAATGATTCTGGTGAATTACTAAAAAGTTTTGGGCTTCAGTCTTTAGGTAAAGAAGAGGGTGGGGGGTACCGCGTTACAGCGCAAACACCAAAGGAATTTGTTCAGATGCTGGGCTTAAAAAAGGGTGATATTGTGCGAGCAATTAACGGCCAAGTACTAGGCGATATATCGCAAGATCAATTACTGTTAGATCAGGTTATGGCAGAAAAAAGTGTTCGAGTAGAAATACAGCGAGGCTCTAGGCAGTTTACCGTAAACTTTGATTTGCCCAAATAAAGGTTAAGAGAAAGAATGTTAGAACTTAAAAAGAGTGTAAAAAAAAAGCAAGGCGCTAAATACCGTTTAACGTTACTGGTTACAGTATTTTTGATGTTGTCTCGTGTGCAAGCGCAGGATGAGATAGTTGGTGGATATGATGCCTATGGTGACAGTGTTTTCTCTGATTCGGGCGCTTATGATGCAAGCGCGGAGAGTGGATATACTTATGATCCTGCTGCGCCAAATGATAGTGCAACTCAAAATAATGCTTCTTCCAGCGCTGCTCATAAAAGTACGATTCAGACTATTGATTCAAGTGAAAGAGGGAAAAATGCGATAGCAAAGCAGGCTCCGTCAGATCAGTCATGGAAAATTAATCTTAAAGAAGCAGATATTCGTGCTTTTATTGCGCAGGTAGCCCAAATTACCGGCCAGACTTTTGTTGTTGATCAGCGTGTTAAGGGGCAGGTCACCGTTATTTCTTCGGCGCCAATGAATGCAGAAGAAATTTACAGTCTGCTTTTAACGGTATTGCAGGTGAATGGTTATTCTGCGGTTACTTCGGGTGGGGTCATTAAGTTGATTCCCAATACAACGGCTAAGCAAGAAAATACGCCAATGATGGGCGGAAAAACGGGAAAAACGAGTTTAGTAACACGCGTTGTTTTAATTAAAAATACGCCCGCTAGTGAGCTTGTGCCGATACTAAGGCCGCTGATTCCTCAGTATGGGCATTTAGCCGCAGTGATGTCTTCTAACTCTCTTATAATTAGTGATCATGCTGAAAACGTAAAAAGAATTCTTGATTTGATTGAGAAGCTTGATAGTGCAGATACAGAGCAAGTGGAAGTAGTTCAACTAAAAGATGCCTGGGTTGGTGACGTGCTTGCTTTGCTAGAAAATTTAGAGCCCGTAGAGACACAAGCTAAAAAATCTCCTATTGAGATCGGCGGCTTAAAGCGCATTACCGTTGTTGCTGAAGAACGTACCAATCGACTTATTCTCAAAGGAGAAAAGTCGGCTAGGGATCGTGTCCGTACTTTAGTAGCTGAGCTGGATCAGCCTTCTAGGCGCACAGGTAAAACAAAGGTTATTCAGTTGCGTCATGCTAAAGCGTTAAAGGTTGCTGAGATTATAAAAGGATTGCTCTCTGGTGATTCTGGTCAGGCTACATCCTCTAAGGCGGCAAGCACACAAGGTGTAATCGCTGCCACGAAGAAACCTATTAATATTCAGCCTGATGAGTCTTTAAATGCCATTGTTGTACAGGCTGAGCCTTCAGATCTCATTGAGATTGAAGAGCTCGTTAACCAATTAGATATTAGGCGTGCCCAAGTGTTAATCGAGGCTGCTATTATTGAGGTTTCTGGTGATGTTAGTCGTGCTTTAGGGGTGCAGTGGGCTGCACTTGACCCAAATAATGGGCCAACAGGTGCAATTAACTTTGGCAATGTTGGCGTGAGCGTGACTCAAGTGATTGGTGCTTTACAAGGAGGTGCTGCGGGCGCTGCGCTAGGCGATGGCGTGACGTTGGCAGGGGGGGAGCGCACCGGCGACAGCAAGGGTTATGGTGTCATTCTTCAGGCTTTGTCAAAGGCGAGTAACGCTAACCTTCTCTCCACCCCTAGCATTATGACGTTGGATAATGAAGAAGCAGAAATTGTGGTGGGTCAAAATGTACCTTTTGTAACGGGTAGCGTAACAACGGGTGCTAACTCAGTTGCTAATCCTTTTCAAACTATTTCTCGAGAAGATGTGGGTCTAAAGCTAAAAGTATTGCCGCAGATTAGTGAGGGCAATGTTATTCGCTTGCAGGTTGAGCAAGAAGTTTCTGAGGTGGATCGAACCTCCTCAACGCCTGGTTCTTCAGATTTAATTACGAATAAACGCGCGATTAAAACAACTATTCTTGCTGATAATGGTGGCACGATTGTGTTGGGTGGTTTAATTCGGGATAAGTATAATGAGTCTGAAAGTAAAGTCCCTATTTTGGGTGATATTCCTTTGCTGGGTAAATTATTTAAAAGTAGTAATAAATTCCATGAAAAAAGTAATTTACTTGTTTTCCTTCAGCCAAGGATTATTCGTGACGGTGAGCTTGCGGGCAAAATTACAGAGAGTAAGTATAAGTATGTGCGTGGCATTGAGCTTGAGGTTAACAATAAGGGCTTATTTAAAGGCCGTTCTATTGAATTAAAAAAAGAGGAGTTGCCTGAATCTATCAAGAAGGTTTATCGTTAGCCTTTAGCGGGTAAGCGTATTTACTCAATATTAGACACTTATTCAAAGATAGAATTATGGAAACATCTTATTTAGAGCTTGAGATTATAGAAAGGCCGGCTGGTATCGCCAAGATTCAGCAGATCTCTTATTTTAAGTCGAATGGCACGATAGGTCGTGCTGTAAATAACAGTTGGTGCTTGCCTGACCCTAAGCGTCTTGTGTCTGCTGAGCATGCGTATATTCGTTTTGATCAGGGTGATTTCTGGTTAAGAGATATTAGCCGAAACGGGACCTTTTTAAATAAGGAAACTAAGCCCATCGGTAGGAATCAGGAAGTAAAGTTAAGTTCTAGTGATTGTTTGAGAATAGGCAGTTATGTCATTCGTGCAAAAATTTGTCGTCAAGATGAGCGTGAAGAGGCAGCAAAAAGATTTATTGAAAATATTAACAAGGCAACCGCCCCTGTTGTTAATCAGGATGCATTGAGTGAGAATTTTGTTCTTGAGCGTTTTTTTGAAAGTTTTATGCTGGAATTGGGCGATTTTGAAGTATTGCAGTGGAAGGAGCAGCTTAATACAGCTGAAAAAAAAGCCGGATTTTTACAGCTTATTGCTTGTTTATTTCGCGAGCTTGTTGAAGGCTTGCACCATCAAGCAAATATACTGAATCAAATTAATTCATTGATAACTAAAAACGAAAAACATAATCCTTTTTTTATCTACGATTCGTCTCAAGAAGTTATTAAGCTTTTATTAGGCTTAGGTGGTAAAAGTGAAAATTTATTGCCGCCTTTATTTTCAATACAGCAAACGTTTAATTTTTTAGAAAGTTATGCGGATCAATCTTATTTTTCTGCAATTCCTGATGTAGAAGTTGCCAAGTTAAAGGCTGAGGCAGTCCAGTCTAGGCTGGATTTTTTAGAGGCATTGGACCCTGTCAGTTTAGAGAAAAAATGGTTTTCCACAAAAGAAAGCATGGCAATTGAAGTAAAAAAGAAATTGTGTTGGGATAAATTCTGTGAAGAGTTTCCAAAAATAAAAATGGAATTTTTTGGTGAAAAGATAGATTGAAGCGTTTAAATTAATTGAATTGATTAATTTTTTGCAGGGTAAGTATGCAAATTGAGCGCTGGGAGTCATTTGGTATCACTCATGCGGGTAAGTGCCGAGTTAATAATGAGGATGCTGTGTTAGCTGAGGACCACGCAAAAATTTGGGCTGTTGCGGATGGTATGGGTGGGCATGCTAAAGGTGAGTTTGCTAGCAAGCTTATTATTGGTGCTCTATCACGCGTTAAGTTACATGATACTCTTGCCGATCGTTTTTCCGCTTTAGAAGAAGCTATTTTAAATGCGCATTTAGCGCTTAGTGCGTTTTCTGCTTCATCCTTGAATGGCGATATTTGCGGTGCCACAATGGTTGTTTTTGTGGCTTCTGAAAATATGGGTCTTTGTTTATGGGAGGGTGATTCGCGTCTTTATCGTTTACGCCAAGGTAAGCTTCAGCAAATTACGGCAGATCATTCATCTTCTACGACAACAGTGACTGGTAGGTTGTCAGTATTAGTGTCTAGAGCCGTTGGCGCTGGGCATTCTAAGCCAGAGGCTTGTGCTGTTTTTTTTAAACCAGATGACCTTTATTTATTATGTAGCGATGGGCTTTACAACGAGTTGACTGCTTCAGAAATAGAAGCAATTTTAATAACTAATAATACTGTTTCAGTTCTTTGTCAGGCTTTGCTTTCTGAGGCAATGAGCAAGGAGGCGCGAGATAATATTTCTTGTGTGTTAATTAAGCCTGTTTTTACTTCGGGTGTTTTTTTTCATGCTGATGAGGGAAAAATAAATAGCTTATTAAATAGGCTTTCCTCTGACTATGAGCAAAAAAAAATAACAAGAGATTTATATCTTAATAAGATAAAAGAATTAATTTCTTGTTTTGATTCTTTTTTAAGAAAGCATGAGCTTTTAAGTAATAAAAAGAAAAAAAATAGGATAGGTTTATGGTTTCTAATGTTCAAATTTAAATCATATGTACAGAGGCTAAATTCTGCTTCCTCTATTGAGAGGTGAATGGTTACACGACTTGAGCGCGTAGTAGATCCATCATATTTAAGGCGCCAATGGGAATATTTTGCTCGTTAACGACAATTAATCCATTAATTTTTTTTGCTTCCATTATTTTTGCCGCTTCTGCAGCTAGCATATAAGGCGAAATTGTTGTGCATTGTGTCGACATAACCTTGCTTACAGGTGTGGTATGAATATCTATATTTTTTCTTGAGAGCGTTCTTCGTAAATCTCCATCTGTATAGATGCCCGCAAGTTTTCCTTCGTTATTAAGAATAACCGTCATACCAAGCGTTTTTTTTGTCATTTCCATCAAGGCATTCATTATTGAGGTGTTTTCTTCAACGGCTGGAATTTCCTCGCCTTTATGCATGATATCTGCAACAAGCAGGAGTAGCCTTTTTCCAAGGTTACCGCCAGGATGTGAAAGGGCAAAATCTTCCGGCGTAAAACTGCGAGCTTCAAGCAGCGCAACGGCAATGGCGTCGCCTAGAGCTAGGCTATTTGTTGTACTTGCTGTGGGGGCAAGCCCAAGAGGGCAGGCTTCTTTTTCAATGCTAATATCCAGAGTAATATCTGAGGTATTGGCAAGCATTGAGTTTTTATTTCCACAAAAGCCAATTAAAAAAGCGCCTTTTCTTTTAATCACCGGTAAAATATTAATTAATTCTTGAGTATTTCCTGAATATGAAATGGCAATAACGCAATCATCTTTTGTAATCATGCCAAGATCGCCATGGCTTGCTTCGGCAGGGTGCACAAAAAAAGCAGGTGTCCCTGTTGAGGCAAGGGTTGCAGCGATTTTAGATGCAATGTGGCCTGATTTCCCCATTCCCGTCACCACAACTCTGCCCTTGCAGGTCAAAACATGCTGGCATGCAAGATCAAACTGAGAATCTATTTTGCTTTTTAGTCGTTGCAATCCTTCAATTTCAATATCCAGCACCCTATAAGCTTTTTGGATAAAGTCATGCATGATGTGCTCCGTTTAAGCTGATCAATCAATAGAGTAAAAAATACATTTAGTATATTTGAATATGTAGGCGGAAATTTTTAACTAGGGGGTCGTCTTGCTAACAAAGGCAAGTTAGGCAGGAATGGAGCAAACCGTTTTTACGGCTTGCTCAGATTCGGATCTGTTGGCATCTATATTAATTATTAATACATGCGTTTTCTTTTGGTTATATCGCGCATCATTTTTTTCGCATGACGCTTGACCGCTGCTGCTGCTTTTCTTTTGCGTATTTGTGTTGGCTTCTCGTAAGCTTCTCTTCTTCTTACTTCTGCTAAAACGCCTGCTTTTTCGCAAGAACGTTTAAATCTACGCATGGCAACATCAAATGGTTCATTGTCTTTCACGATCACTTGTGGCATTCAGTCTCACCTTTATCTCTGCTTAAGGGTTATTTAGAAGTCAAAAAAATCAGTTCCGCTTCGTAGTATAGCCAAAAAGAGACGATAAACATGCTCATACTTTACTCGGCTATAACGATCGGACGTGCATTTTACTTCTGTGGGAGATAAATTGCAAAAATATTCTTTTTGTGTTTTTTAAGAGCAGGGCTCTATCTATTTTTATCGTGTTTTTTTGTGGGTCTTATCTAGAAAAACCTGCTTATTTTTTTGAAAATAATAGCAATTAATCAAGAGGTTGCATATAGAAAAATAACTCTCTATACTATGGCTGCTTTATTTTTTTGTCAGATGGAAAAGCGGCTATTTTATAGTAAAAATCATATCGGGTTGGTTTGTAATGAGGGATCTTTCAAGTTTGAGATCTTTTTTGTGTTTACAAGCTTTGCTTGTTTTGTTTGTTGCGCCAGTAATTTTTTGCTTCTATGGTTACCCAAAACTAATTTGGGTTCTCTCTGGTTTTTCAGTTAACTTTCTGGGCCAGCTTATTTTTGCTCTTTTATTGTTCGGCCTTGCTGGGGCAAGATTTGCGCGCGCAATACTCGCTTTCGCTTGTATTGGCGAGATTGCGAAAGTTGTTTTTTTTATGTTTTTTTTGAAGTTCTTTTTTTTAGCGTTTGGTCCTGATGCTGCTCTTTTTGTTGTTTGCGGCTTTGTCGGTGCTCAGGCTTCTTTTGTATTTATTCTTTTTAATGCAAGATTTAGGCGGCATGATGTTACTTCTCGGGCTTAACTTCTGAGCCTTATTTTAAGAGATTTGTTTTTATAGGTTGACTATGGCTAGTGAAGCAATGACGTCCGCTCAGTATATTGGGCATCATTTAACTAATTTGGTTTTTGGTAAGGCTGCTGATGGTGGCTGGGCTTTTGCTCATAGCTCTGCCGAGGTCGCTCAGATGGGTTTTTGGTCTGTAAATGTAGATAGTATGTTTTGGGCTTTGTTGACGGGCTTTGCTTTTTTGTTGGTCTTTCGCAAGGTTGCGGTTACGGCAACAACTGGTGTTCCTGGTGGTCTGCAGAATCTTGTGGAGATTGTTGTCGAGTTCGTAGATAAAAGCGTAAAAGAAAGCTTTCACTCAAAAAATAAGCTGGTTGCCCCGTTGGCGCTTACTATTTTTGTTTGGATCTTTTTGATGAATGCTATGGATTTGTTGCCCGTTGATGCCCTGCCTTGGGCGGCCAATCACTTCTTGGGTATTCATTACCTGAAGGTTGTTCCTACTACGGACCCCAATATAACGCTTGGGATGTCTTTCGCTGTTTTTATTTTGATGTTATTTTTTAGTGTTAAGGTGAAAGGCTTGGGTGGATTTATTGGTGAGTTAGCTTTTCAGCCTTTCGGCTGGAAAATGCTCCCGTTCAATCTGTTGCTTGAGGGTGTCGGTTTGCTAGCTA
Organism: Klebsiella pneumoniae; assembly: GCA_945860125.1. Classification (GTDB taxonomy): domain Bacteria; phylum Pseudomonadota; class Gammaproteobacteria; order Pseudomonadales; family CAMAPQ01; genus CAMAPQ01. The sequence goes on along the minus strand of CAMAPQ010000001.1, from coordinate 76,375 downwards.
AGCCTATATCTTTGGGTTTAAGGCTTTATGGTAATTTATTTGCTGGCGAGTTGATATTTTTGATCATAGCTTTGATGCCTTGGGGTGTTCAGTGGGTTTTTAGTTTGCCTTGGGCAATATTTCATATCTTGGTTATTGTGTTGCAGGCGTACATATTTATGATGCTTACTATAGTTTATATGAATATGGCGCATGAAAAGCACTAGCTGGGGGGGTTCTTTATTTTTTCAAACTGTGCCTTTAAGGAGGTTAAATGGAAGCGTTGCTTAGTTCTAGCGTGATTGCTGTTGCGATTTTAATTGGTGTTGGTGCATTTGCAACTGCTATTGGTTTTGGCTTATTGGGTGGAAAATTTTTAGAGGGTGCGTCTAGGCAGCCAGAGCTTGCTCCTATGCTTCAGGGAAAAATGTTCATTATTGCAGGTCTGATTGATGCGATCTCGATGATTGGTGTTGGTGTTGCTTTCATGCTCATGTACGCCAATCCATTCGTTGCTTTGTTGAACGGCTAGTTTTGTTAACGTACGTCATCTTATAGGAGTCGCGGTGTGAATATAAATCTCACACTTCTTGGGCAAATAGTTTCGTTTATTCTTTTTGCTTTTTTCTGTATGCGCTATGTTTGGCCTCCGCTAATAAGCGCTATGGAAGAGCGGCAGAATAGGATATCAACCGGGTTGAGAGATGCAGAAGAGTCACGTAGGCTGCTTGATAATTCTAGAGCCGCCTCTGATCAGGCATTGGAAGAAGCAAAAAAACAGGCTGCACAGCTTGTAGAGCAGGCTAATAAGAGAGCTCTTCAGATCATTGAGGATGCTAAGGATCGCGCTAAAGTTGAGGGCGAAAAGATCAAGCTGTCTGCTGCTTCTGAAATTGCTCTTGAGTTTGGGAAGGCCAAGGATCTGTTGAGGTTACAGTTATCTGGCTTGGTTGTTCAGGGTGCTGAAAAAATTATTCAGTCTAGCGTTGATAAAGCACAGCATAAGCATTTGCTTGAGTCTTTAATTTCTGATCTGTGATTTATGTGGGTGTGCATTCTATGAGTAGTCTTGCCAGTTATGCCAGGCCTTATGCGAGAGCAGCTTTTGAATTTGCTGTTGAAGAAAATAAACTAAAAGACTGGGAGTTAATGTTGTCTATATTAAGACAGATTATTCTCTCTGATAAGGTTAGGAAGCGGATAGACAATCCAATTGAAGGCTCCTCCAAAAAGATTGCTTTGGTGCTTGAGTTGGCCTCTGATTTTTTTGATTCTTCATTTAAGAACTTCGTTAAGTTACTCGCCAGTAGGTCGCGACTTATTTTGATTGGAGAGATTTTTGATATTTTTGTGGCTCACAGACTTCGTAAAGAGGGTGTCATGAGGGTTGAGATTTTTTCTGCCGAATTAATGGCTGAGTCTTCTTTGTCTGCATTGGTTTTAAAGCTTGAGAAACGATTTGGTGCTCGAGTGGATGCGATTGTTAATGTCGATGCTGGTCTTATTGGTGGTTTTACTGTAAGGAGTGGCGACATAGTGATTGATGCCTCGTTAAGGGGAAGGTTAAGAAAGCTTGCAGAAATACTAAATTAGTTTGGCTTGAGGAGTTGCAGATGTTACAGCTTAGTCCGTCAGAAATAAGCGATGTTATTAGAAAAAGGATAGATCAGCTTGATCTCTCTCCTGAAGTGAGAAGTGAAGGCGCCGTTGTTAGTGTATCGGATGGTATTGTTCGAATACATGGCCTGAATGATGTGATGTATGGAGAGATGATTTCTTTTGAGGGTGGTGCTTATGGTATTGCCTTAAATCTAGAAAGAGATAGCGTTGGTGCTGTTATTTTGGGCGGGTACTTAAGTTTAGCTGAAGGGCAGAAAGCTGCGTGTACTGGTAAAATACTCCAGGTCCCAGTTGGCGATGCTTTGCTTGGTAGAGTTGTGGATGCGCTAGGTAATCCAATAGATGGTAAAGGTGATATTGCTGCTGACTATAATGCGCCCATTGAGAAAGTTGCTCCTGGCGTTATAGCTAGGCAGTCAGTTAGCCAGCCGCTACAGACCGGCTTAAAGTCGGTTGATGCGATGATTCCTATTGGTCGTGGTCAAAGAGAGCTTATTATTGGCGATAGGCAGGTTGGTAAGACGGCTATTGCAATAGACACAATAATTAACCAGAAAAACTCTGGCGTTAAATGTGTTTATGTTGCAATTGGTCAGAAGCAGTCGTCGGTTGCAAACGTTGTTAGAAAACTTGAGGAGCACGGCGCAATGGCTCATACCATTGTTGTTGTTGCGGCAGCATCAGACTCTGCTTCTATGCAATATATCGCGCCTTTTGCTGGTTGCTCTATGGGGGAATATTTTAGGGATAAAGGTGAAGATGCGCTTATTATTTATGATGATTTAACCAAACAAGCTTGGGCTTATAGGCAGATATCTTTGTTGCTAAAGAGGCCTCCTGGTCGAGAAGCATATCCTGGAGATGTTTTCTATTTGCACTCTAGGTTGCTTGAGCGCGCCGCAAGAGTTAACTCTGACTATGTTGAGCAGCAGACTGGTGGAAAAGTGAAGGGTAAAACCGGTTCTCTTACTGCGCTCCCTATTATTGAAACTCAAGCTGGCGATGTCTCTGCTTTTGTCCCAACAAATGTAATATCTATTACAGATGGTCAGATTTATCTTGAAACTAGCTTATTTAACTCTGGTATTCGTCCAGCAATTAATGCGGGCTTATCTGTTTCTCGTGTTGGCGGCGCGGCTCAAACCAAGATTATTAAAAAGTTAGCTGGCGGTATTAGGTTGGCGCTAGCGCAGTATAGAGAACTAGCCGCATTTTCTCAGTTTGCCTCTGATTTAGATGAAGCAACTAAAAAGCAGCTTGATCATGGTCAGCGAGCAACTGAGCTTATGAAGCAGGGTCAGTACTCTCCTCTTTCTGTTGCTGAGATGGCTTTGTCTTTGTTCGCTATCAATGAAGGCTACCTATCTGATGTTCCAATTAATAAAGTAGGTTCTTTTGAGGGCAATTTGTTAGCTTTTGCAAAGGCTGAGCATAAGGCGTTTATTGATGGCTTGAATGGTAACCCTGACTGGAATGCTCAAATAGAAAAAAGCTTAATTGATATTGTTCAGGCGTTTAAGTCTAGTCAGACGTGGTAGTTTATTTTTTACTCACAGGGTGAAAACAAGTAATGGGTAGCCTTAAAGAGATTCGAGTTAAGATCGCGAGCATAAGAAGCACTCAAAAAATTACCCGAGCTATGGAGCTGGTCGCTGCTAGTAAAATGAAAAAGTCTCATGAGAGGATGGCTGCGTCAAGGCCTTACGCTCAAAAGCTTCGGCAGGTTGTTGGTCATCTTTCTGGTGCCAATCCAGACTATAGGCATTTATATTTGCAGAAGCGTGAAATTCGCAGAGTTGGTCTGATAGTCGTATCTACTGATAGAGGTCTATGCGGAGGTTTAAATACTAACCTTTTTAAGCGAGTTATTGATTTTGCCAAGTTGTGCGATCGAGACGGTGTTTCAATTGATATTTGCTCAATAGGAAGTAAGGCGGGTTCTTTTTTCAAGTCTGTTGGTGGAAAAGTCGTGGCTTCTGTTTCTGAGTTGGGCGATAAGCCAACATTTGAGAAGTTAATAGGTTCGGTTGGTGTAATGTTTGATATGTATGCCCAAGGAAAAATAGATGCTTTGCATATATTTTTCAATGAGTTTGTGAATACAATGCTTCAGAAGCCTGTTTCTAGGCTTTTGCTTCCTTTGACTGATGATATTGATGGCTCTTCCTTGGAGGGTGCGGTTTTACTTAACGGTAAAAAAGAAGTCTCATATTCCTGGGATTATCTTTACGAGCCAGACGCTAAGTCTTTGCTGGATCTCTTATTGTCTCGCTATGTTGAGTCTATCGTATATCAGTCTGTTGTTGAGAATGGCGCCTGTGAGCAAGCTGCTCGAATGGTTGCGATGAAGTCAGCAACTGACAATGCTGGCGGCCTAATTAAAGAGTTGCAGTTAGTGTATAACAAAGCTAGGCAGGCTGCGATAACCCAAGAGATTTCAGAAATAGTTGGCGGTGCGGCTGCTGTGTAATTGAATTAAGAGTGATGGCTTTTCTTTATAAGTGAGGGTGACGATAAAAATGAGTAGCGGACATATTATTCAGATTATAGGTGCGGTAATAGATGTTGAGTTTCCACGTGCATTTGTTCCTAAGGTGTATGATGCTCTTAATGTGATTGGTGGGAGCGGAACCGTATTAGAGGTTCAGCAGCAACTTGGTGATGGAGTTGTGAGAACTATTGCAATGGGTGGTACTGAGGGCTTAAGGCGGGGGCTTGCCGTTGAAAATACCTGTGCGCCAATCATGGTTCCTGTGGGAAAAGAAACGTTAGGTAGAATTATGGATGTATTAGGGAATCCTATAGATGAAAAGGGCCCTATTGGCGAACAAGAAAGATACCCTATTCATAGGAAGGCGCCTTTGTTTACAGATCTTTCTGTGACAAATGAGCTGCTTGAAACTGGGATTAAAGTTATTGATTTGATTTGTCCTTTCGCAAAAGGCGGCAAGGTTGGTTTGTTTGGTGGGGCTGGTGTTGGTAAAACTGTCAACATGATGGAGCTAATACGAAATATAGCAATGGAGCACAGCGGGTTTTCCGTTTTTGCTGGTGTTGGTGAAAGGACTCGAGAGGGGAATGATTTTTATCATGAAATGAAAGACTCTAATGTTTTAGATAAAGTATCTCTTGTTTATGGTCAGATGAATGAGCCTCCTGGTAATAGGTTGAGAGTGGCTCTTACTGGTTTGACTATTGCTGAAAAATTTCGAGATGACGCAAAAGATGTTTTGCTTTTTATTGATAATATTTATCGGTACACCCTTGCGGGAACAGAAGTTTCTGCCCTTCTAGGCAGAATGCCTTCCGCTGTTGGTTATCAGCCTACCTTAGCTGAAGAGATGGGTGCTTTACAGGAAAGGATCACTTCTACAAAAACTGGCTCTATTACTTCAATCCAGGCTGTATATGTTCCTGCAGATGACCTGACTGATCCTTCTCCTGCAACAACTTTTGCTCACCTTGATGCAACAGTCGTTCTTTCACGACAGATCGCGGAGCTGGGTATTTATCCGGCTGTTGACCCGTTAGATTCAACGTCAAGACAGCTTGATCCGTTAGTTGTGGGTAGTGAGCATTATGATGTTGCTCGAGGTGTTCAGTCGGTCCTTCAAAGATATAAGGAATTAAAGGATATAATAGCTATTCTTGGTATGGATGAGCTATCTGAAGATGATAAGAGGGTTGTTGCTCGGGCTAGAAAAATACAGCGCTTTTTATCTCAGCCATTTTTCGTTGCCGAGGTATTTACCGGCTCTCCTGGTAAATATGTTTCCCTGAAGGATACGATAGCAGGCTTTAAAGGTATTCTCGCAGGCGATTATGATGCTTTGCCTGAGCAGGCTTTTTATATGGTGGGAAGCATTGCTGAGGCTATTGAGAAAGCTGACAAGATGAAGGTTAAGTCTTAGTCATTCTTTATTTTAAAATTAAAGATACGAACTCTTCAGGCGTGGTTTTATGAGCTTTTTTAAGTGCGATATTGTTAGCGCAGAAGGATGTCTATTTTCTGGCATTCTGCAGTTTATTGTAGTTGCTGGAGCGCTAGGCGAGCTAGGGATTTCTCCTGGCCATGCTCCTTTGTTAACAGCTGTTGTTCCTGGCCCCGTCCGACTTACTAAACAAGATGGTCAAGAAGAGATTTTTTACCTTTCAGGCGGTATTCTTGAAGTTCAGCCAACAATAGTTAGCATTCTTGCTGATAGCGCTCTAAGAGCTAAAGATCTTGATGAGGCAAAGCTAGTTGAGGCAAAAAGGGCTGCTGAAGCTATTTTGAGTGGTCAGAAGTCCGATATTGATTATGGTCGAGCTTCTGCTCATTTCGCCGAAATCGCTGCCCAATTACGAACTTTAGAACAGATTCGGAAAAAAATGGGGCGCCAGGCTTAAGTGTTTTTAGGTTTTGGTATAGATTCATTTTGCTATCAAAATTTTTTAGGCGGTGTACTTGAGATTAATCCATTCAGTTATTCTTGCTGCAGGGCGCGGTACCCGTATGCGGTCAGCAAAGCCTAAGGTTTTGCATTCTCTGGCGGGTAAGCCCCTATTGCATCATGTTCTTGATACTGTTTTGGAGATGAAGGCTGAGAGAATTTCTGTTGTTGTTGGTTTTGAGTCTCAGCAAGTTGCAGACTCTGTTAAAAGCGCTTATGCAGGCCGCGAAATATTTTTACCTTGCCAGCTTGATCAGTTGGGTACCGGGCATGCCGTACTCCAAGCCTTGCCTTCGATTTCTTTAAATGAGCAGGTACTCGTTCTTTATGGTGATGTTCCACTTATTTCGGATGCATCTCTTCGGCGGTTTATTCAACAGTCAGATGGTAAATCTTTAGGAGTTTTAACTGTAAAGTTAGCTGACCCTACTGGTTACGGTCGTATAGTTAGGCGAGAAGGTAAAATCGTTGCCATTGTTGAACAGAAAGATGCTGATAATGACGATCTTGCCATATCAGAAGTAAATACAGGGATAATGCTTATCCCTCCTTACCTTCTTCGTGAGGCCTTGCCAAGGCTTTCTAATGATAATGCTCAAAAAGAGTATTATCTTACTGACCTTGTTAAGCATGCAGCTGAAAGTAATATAAATATATTCTCCCATACAGTTGAGGACTTTCAAGAAGTAAGCGGAGTAAATGATCGTGTACAGCTATCTGATCTAGAGTTTTTTTATCAGCAAAATATCAGAAAAGATATGCAGGTTAGAGGCGTAACTTTTGCTAACCCAGGCACTTTTTTGCTTAGAGGCGATTTAGTTTCTCTTGGCAGTGATATTGATATAGATCAAAATGTCATTTTTGAAGGAAATATAACTTTAGGATCAAATATTAAGATTGGTTCTAATTGCGTTATTAGGAACTCATCTATTGGGGATGGTTCTCAAATTAAAGATAACTCCATTATAGATAACGCCCAAATTGGCTCCTCTTCTTTTGTTGGCCCATTCGCAAGAATAAGGCCTGGTACTGTTTTGGGAGACGGTGTTCATATTGGTAATTTTGTTGAGATAAAAAACTCTTTTGTGGATACTGATAGCAAAGTAAGTCATTTGTCGTATGTTGGCGATGCGCGCATAGGAAAGAGAGTAAATATTGGTGCGGGAACTATTACTTGTAATTACGATGGTGTAAATAAACACGCTACTATTATTAAAGACGATGCTTTTATTGGATCTAATTCTTCTCTTGTGGCGCCTGTTATTATTTATGAGTCTGCAACGATAGGGGCAGGCTCTGTTATTTGCAAAGATGCGCTTGCTAGCACGCTTACTGTTGCTAGAGCAAAACAAGTTACGATAGAGGGTTGGAAAAGACCTGAAAAAGCTTCTAAGACACAAAAGCTACCTTAGGAAATATTATATGTGTGGTATTGTCGGTGCCGTTGCTCAGAGAAATATTATTCCTATATTAGTTGAAGGACTAAAGAGGTTGGAGTATCGAGGGTATGATTCTGCAGGCGTTAGCGTATACCTAGATCCAGAGAAGCAGTTGGCTCGTGTTAGAAGAGTAGGTAAAGTTAAGTCTCTCGAAGATGCCTTGGCTGATCTTTCGCTTTCTGCCCGTATAGGGATTGCGCATACTCGTTGGGCAACGCATGGTGCCCCTAGCGAAAGAAATGCACATCCTCATATGTCTGGAGATGATATTTCTGTAGTTCATAATGGGATAATTGAAAACTTTGAACAGTTGAAAAGAGGTCTAGTGTCTGAGGGGTTTGAGTTTCATTCTGATACCGATACAGAAGTTATTGCTCACCTAATTCAGTTCTTTTTTAGTAAGTCTGATGACCTCGTATTGGCTGTGCGCCAATCAATGGATAAGTTAGAAGGTGCTTACGCGATAGGTGTTCTCTCTAGTCGTTTTCCAAATAGATTAATTGCAGGTCGAAAGGGTAGTCCATTAGTAATTGGCTTGGGTATTGGTGAGAACTTTATTGCTTCTGATCTTTTAGCTTTACTATTTGTGACAAACAGATTTATTTATATGGAGGAAGGCGATATTGCGGATATTTCTTCTGGCAAAGTAAAGATTATAAATTCAGCTGGAGATAATGTCTCTAGAGCTATTCATGAGACAGATTTAACGCATGATGCAGCAGATAAAGGTGAATTTAGGCACTACATGCTAAAGGAAATTTATGAGCAGCCTTCAGCTATTCGTAGAGCTTTAGATGGTCGTGTGACTGATACTAAGTTAATCCTTGAGTCTTTTGGCCCTCTAGCTGTTGATATTTTTTCCCGAACTAAATCAGTTCAGATTATAGCTTGTGGTACAAGCTATCATGCAGGCTCTGTTGCTCGCTATTGGTTTGAAGATATTGCCGGCGTTCCTTGTCATGTTGAGATAGCTAGCGAGTTTCGATACAGAAAATCTGTTATTTCTGATGGAACTCTTTTAATTGTTATTTCCCAGTCTGGAGAAACAGCGGATACGTTAGCTGCGCTAAAAAGTGCAAAAACACTTGGGTTTGCTGGGTCTATTGCTGTATGTAACGTGCCCGGCTCTTCCTTGGTGAGAGAAGCTGATTTATCAGTTATGACAAATGCAGGGCCGGAGATTGGCGTTGCCTCAACTAAAGCATTCACTACTCAACTAGTTGCTCTTTTTTTATTGGTAATGGCTGTTGGGAAAACCAGAGGTGTTTTATTAGAATCTAAAGAAGGAGAGCTTATTGCCTCTTTACGCCAACTTCCAAGCCTTGTTGATTCAGTTTTGGGTATTGCTGCTGAAGTTGAGTCTCTTGCAAAAGATTTTGGTGCGAAACATCACGCTCTCTTTTTAGGTAGGGGAACACAATATCCTGTTGCGATGGAAGGTGCTTTGAAGTTGAAAGAAATATCTTATATTCATGCGGAGGCCTATGCGGCGGGTGAGCTTAAGCACGGTCCTTTAGCTTTGGTTGATTCAGATATGCCGGTTATTGCCATTGCCCCAAGTACCCACTTGCTTGAAAAGCTAAAATCTAACTTGCAAGAAGTAAAGGCGAGAGGCGGAGCATTATATGTTTTTACTGATAAGAATGCCTGTTTTGAGCCGTCGGAAGGGTTAACTGTAATCACGATTTCTTCTATTTGTAGTGAACTATCCCCTATTTTGTTCACTGTGCCATTGCAGCTGCTTTCTTATTATGTGGCTTTAATTAAAGGGACTGATGTTGATCAGCCCCGTAATTTAGCAAAATCAGTTACAGTTGAATAAGATTTTTTTATATCTTGGGCTTAATTTTGTACAGCTTACTCTGCGTCGATCAGTTCTTTTTTTAATACTTCAATTGCGCCTATTATTTCGAGGCTGTTGAGCTCTGATGTTTCTATAACAAAGTCAGGCTCTCCTTGTCTTATCACAATAGCAACAATAGAAGTTAAAGACCCATTTCTGGCTTCTCTTGTTAGGCTTTCTAGTTGCGTTATGATCTTAGTATTTGGTTTTCTTATTCCGATTACTTCACCCATAAATTGAATCTCATTTTTCGATAATAACTGGCTTATTCAGAACTTTTAATAGAGGTGGTCGTTTTTTACAACTAATGACGCCAATCGTTTTTAGCTTTTTAGCGAATTCTTAGATTAAGTTTCTGCGTAATGCCTTCGTCTGTTTAGTGGTGCACTGATATTATACTGGTTTGTTTAAATTTGAAAGAGAGGACGGAATCGAGTAATGAAAATGAATTATTGTTGGGGTGCTTAATGACGACACATGTTCCTGACGAACAACTTAACTACTTAATTTATAAGTATGCAGCTCACTTACTAGATCAAAATTCATCTATAGAAGCGTTTCATAAAGGCCAAGAAGATGGTCAGTTTAATTTTCTCGCAAATAAGGCGCTACTACCAGATTTAATGGATCTGTATAGGTTTAATCTTCAGTTTCTTTGTGATGAATGGTTGGCTTCAAATGATAAGATGAGCTTTTATGGTAAAAGCCCTATGCATGCAGCTGCACGATTTATCATTGCGGCTAGACGTATCACGACGCTGTAGTTTTTTTATAATGACTCCATTGCTTTTGCTCTTTGATTTGATAGTTCTTGAACTTGTTTCGCCGCATCAATGAGTTGTGGAATTTTTGTTACGGGTATCGTAGATGGAAAGGGTAGGCTAGACTTTTCTTCTGTCTCTTTAGCTGCGTCATCGCTGAATCCAAGTAGTTTATTGTTTGATTCATTTTCCTCGCTGTCTTTATCTAGAATTTTATTAATCTCTTTTTTTGATAAAGATTTAATAATATTTGTTTTAGGGTCCGCCGATACAACGTTGTATTGTACGCCTTGTCTGGGGAGCTCCTTGGTAAATTGCCAAGAACCGTTTTTGTCCTTCCACTTGTAGTAGTCATTTTTTTTAGCTGTGGGAATTTCAGAAGTTTGCTGTTTTTCATTCTTATCCACTGGCATAGGGATTTTTTCTGCTAGATTTTTGGCTTTCTCTAACTTTTTAGATACGTCAGGGACAAAATCATGCCAAGATAAAATGGGTTTTCCATTTGGGTCTTTTATAAAAAACAATCCTGACATGGCAAAAATAATAATTATTATCAGTAACTTATAGAATATTTTCATAATTAAATCTCACGAAAAAATGAAAGCCTGCATGAAAAAAAGTATAGATTCATATTTTTACAAATGGATAATTGTTTCTCTATTTGGGATCTATACTTTTTGTGTATCAAAAAGAAAGGGAAACTGAATAATAGGCTTGGTTAAAAATGAAAAAAAACTGGGAAGCAGTATTAGTAGAAGATAAAGCGTTGCTGACAAAGTTTGGCATTGACAAAATGATTGATAGTATTGAGGCATTTTTACTTCAGGGCGCTATGACCGCCTCTGTGGTAACGGTCAGACCTATTGCAATTGATGAAAGCAAAGAAAGCCAAAAAATTGAAAGCGTTTTATTGCAGGATAGTGAAGGTGTTTTACAGGTTATTTTTCCAAAAAACTGTTTTATTGATTTGCAGAGTATTTCTGATTGTTTGGGCCGTAATTTACAGCTTGCGCAATCAAAAATTGAGTCATCGCTAATACAAAAGCTGGGCGGAAATAAAGTTGTTTCTTTGCCAAGTTTTTTAGATATCCCGTGTTTGTTAGATGCTAAAGTGCTTGATTTTTCTGAGCTCGTCTTAGAGCTAGAGCCCCGAGTTGAGCTTTGTATTTCTCAGGCTGACTTTGGCAAACTAATTAAAACCTCTCAAGTTGCTGAGTTTGCTCATCCTGTAAAAAAATACACCTCCAAAGTAGAGGTGTTAGATGATAAAGGCGCCATTGCTCATGCAGTAACAAGCTTTACCGTATTAAGAGTGAAGCAACGCTTAGAGGATACGCTTGAAATTCCTCCAATGCCTGATTCAGCTGGGCAAATTATTAAATTGCGTGTTGATCCAAACGCAACCATTTCAGAGCTTGTCAAGATTGTTGAGAGAGACCCTAGTCTAGCAGCACAAGTCGTTAGCTGGGCTGCTTCACCTTATTATGGTGTCGTAGGCAAAATAAAATCTGTACAAGATGCGATTTTGAGAGTTTTAGGTTTCGATCTTGTCGTTAATCTGGCTCTAGGATTATCATTAGGGCGAAGTCTGAAGTTGCCCACTAATGGCCCAAGAAACACAATGCCTTATTGGGAGAGATCTGTTTTTTCAGCAGCGTTGGTAGAGGCGCTTGTTAAGCAGATGCCTGCTAAATCGCGCCCTAGCATGGGCTTGGCTTATCTTTGCGGGCTTTTGCATAACTTTGGCTATTTATTGCTTTCTTTTGTTTTCCCTCCCCACTTTGTTGTTATTAGTCGAAATCTTGAAATCAATCGCCATATTCATCATTCTGTCATTGAGAAATTTTTGATTGGTGTTACGCGTGAACAGGTTAGTTCGTGGTTAATGGATGTTTGGAATATGCCTGAGGAAATTAGCCTTGCTTTGAGATGGCAGCATTTACCTGAGTATAAGGGGGTTCATTTTATCTACCCTAATTTATTATTTATTGTGAATAAGGTGCTTGATTTAAAGTCAGCGCATAGGCCCTTAGATGAGTTATTACAGTATAAAAATATTTTAGATAGGTTACAGCTTAAGCCTGAGGCTGTGCTGAGTGCCGCTGAAGAAATTTTTAACAAAGAAAGAGAAATTCGCTCCATGGCAACGAATTTTGGCGGTTAAGCGCTACTTTAAGAAAAGTGGAGTGTTCTGGCCCAGTTAAATGGTTTTAGCCATGACTGAATAGGTTTAGTGTAAATAAGTTCAAAGAACCAAAAAAGAAGAGAAATGTCGCCTCTGGTGCTAATTTCCCCAAACTGTAGTCCTTTTATGAGAGGTTGTAGGTTTTTTCCCTGATGCATTAGTCTGTTTATGTATTTAGAGTCATTAATTTGCACAATAAGTGTTGCATAGCGATGATCGCCCACTTCTGACTGTATTTGGCCTTGAGAGATTTTAAAGTAGCGAGAGAATTTACCGTCCAGTGTTTTAAACTGGATAACTTCATGTCTATCATCAATGAGTTTTTTATAGATAGGGTGAAGCGAAAGTTTTTCTAAACCCTTAGATAAAATCCACCAGCGCAAATGAAAAAAAAGCATTCTTCTATCCTCGTATTGATAATAAAGAAGCTTGTTACGCCTCTATTCTTCGCCATTATAGAGAATTGTTTGATAGCTATTGCTTTGATTTTGTTACTGAATTAGGCAGAAGAATTGCAAAAGATTGCAGTTGAGATATAAAGTATTAACTACGGAGACTACTTTGTTTCAGTTAGTCATAATCAAGGGCATGTAGATATTTTTATCATTGATAAAAGTCCCGCTGCATGCGAAGCCATGAATTTTTTGTTCGTCATTCTCAAAAACAGCTGAAATATTATTTCCCTCTTGCTTCTTGATTTTCCACTGTCCTGCTTTGTTATGAGGGGGGAAGACAATAATAGGAAGGCAGGGTGTTTTAATTACAATGGGCGCGGGTGAAAGTGAGAAGGGAGTAGGATTTCCTGATAACGTTTTTGCTAGTGCTTTTGCTTGAGCCATTAAGGGTAAAATATAAGGCAGTAATAAACCATGCCACTCAATGCAATCGCCTAAGGCATAAATATTTTTTTGCGATGTTTCTAGTGTTTCATTGACGAAAATGCCCTTGTTGGTCTTTAAACCTATTGTATTTGCAAGTTCAATATTAGGTATAAGCCCAGTTGCACAGAGCAAGCAATCAAAAGAAAGCCTTCTATTATCTTTTAAAATAACTGTATATATTTCATTTTCAAATTCAATGTCGTGAATATAGCTAGAAAGTGCAAATTGTACGCTTGTTGTTTCAAGCGCAGCCTGTAAAGCAGTGGAAATGTCCGGCGGCAGCAGCTGTGATAAAGGCCTATCACTTTGATCAAATAGCGTGACTCTAAAATGAGAAGAAAAATCATTTGCTAACTCACAGCCAATTAGTCCAGCACCAATAATACCAATGCTTTTTTTATTTTCTATTTTCTGTCTTAATTTTCTATAATCTTCTAAATTATTAATTGAAGATAATGCGCTTGTTAAGCTTTTAAATGGCAGCTTTTTTTGGTGTGCGCCGATCGCGAGAACAAGTTCATCATAAGAAATAATTGCCCCGTCATGCGTTACGATGAGCTGCTCTTCAGTTTTGATATGTGTAACGTGACAGTGCGTGAATAGGGTAGCCTTTAGTTGTAGGGCAATATCCGAAGCTTTTTGAATGATAAGTTGATCTGCTGTTTTTTGCTTTGCAAAGGCATTAGATAGCATGGGCTTGGAATAAAAGCTGCCGTTATCCTCGGTAATAATGACAAGCTCACTATAAGGGTCAAGCTTTCGCCATTCTTTTGCTGTATGGTAGCCGGCTAAGCCGCTACCAATGATTACAATCTTTTTCTTTTTTAGCATGCTGTTTTATCCCATGAAGATCATCTCAAAGCTATCTTTTCCCACGCCGCAGTCAGGACAAATCCAGTCATGCGGAACATTTTCCCATGCCGTGCCTGCAGCAATACCTTCTTCTGGTATCCCGAGTGATTCATCATAAATAAAGCCACAAACAATACACTGCCATTTTTTCATAGTAACTCTAGCTATCTCTCATTGGTTATGAAGATCGGAATTATGGTGATAAACAGGAAATGTATCAAGCGACAATGCGTATATTATTGGCCGTATCTGCTGATTCCTTGCTAAGATAGTACGCGTTAATTTTATAGGGGCAGCGCTTGTGTTTCGGTGGTTTGATGATGCTAAATGGTTTGATGCTCGTTCTTCGCTTTTTATAAAGCAGCTAGCAGAGGAAGAAAATGCGTCTTTAGTGAAGCGTTGGCTTTATGATAAAAACTCACTTACTCAAAAATTAAATTATTATTTTCCTAATAAGATGAGCATTCGTTGCCTTGCTAAAGGCGGTACAAAACTGTCGTTAAGAGAGTCTAAAATATTAAGAAAAATAAAAATACCGTCACGTAGTACGATAAGAGAAGTACAAATAAGTATAGAGAATAACCCAGTTATTTTTGCTAGAACGGTGATTCCTTTAGCTTCTTTAGTGCAAAAAAATAAAGCAATGAAGCGTCTCAATCATCAGTCTTTGGGCAGTGTTATTTTTACGGATACTAAGTGGGAAAGAAGATGGGAATCTTTTGGTTACTTTCCTGTTGTGGGCCATTCTCTTCCGCAAAGTAAGCTTTATGGTCGTTGCTCCATTTTTATTTTTAGAAAAAAGCCCATCATTATTACTGAGTTTTTTTTGCCTTTGTTGTGGGATAAAGTGAGTGCTCAGGGCCGTATTTAAGTTTGTTTTAGCGGGGTATGTTTTTGTCTTTTAAAGCTCGATCGTTGATTTATATTGAGCTCATTCGTCTTAATAAGCCAATTGGTATTTTATTATTGTTATGGCCTACTTTATGGGCGCTTTGGGCTGCAAAAAGAGGTGTGCCAGATATTAAAAATTTAGTGATTTTTATTTTTGGCGTTATTCTCATGCGCTCGGCAGGGTGCGCAATAAATGATTATGCCGATAGGGATTTTGATGGTCAGGTAGGGCGAACTAAAAACAGACCGCTTGCAACAAATAGAATTGCTTCTTATGAGGCATTGCTCATAGCGTGTACTTTATCTGTTGTCGCTTTTTTTCTTGTGCTAATGACAAATATTAAAACCGTGTATCTTTCCTTTTTTGCCTTGGTGCTTGCTAGTATTTATCCTTTTATGAAAAGAGTTACTTATTTCCCCCAAGTTATTTTAGGTGCTGCTTTTGCGTGGGCTATCCCCATGGCTTTTATGGCAACTAATAATGAAGTCTCTTATTCTTCTTGGATTTTATATGGGGCAGCACTGGTGTGGACCGTATCTTACGACACACTTTATGCCATGGTTGATAAAGAGGACGATATAGCCGCAGGTATAAAATCAATTGCTCTTTTTTTTGGAGAATGGGATCGCTTTATGGTTGGGCTTTTACAGTTACTTACGCTTGTTATGCTTTTCTTTTTTGGCTTAAGCCAAAGCTATTATTTTATGTATTATGGCGGTTTATTGGCAGCGTTTTTATTGTTTTTATTTCAGCAGAAAAAAATTTATTCACGAAAAAAAGAGGCCTATTTTAGCGCCTTTATCGATAATCATTGGGTTGGGCTTGTTATTTTTTTAGGCTTTATTTTTGGGGTTTAATTTTAACAGTGAAAGTCATTACTTTGAATGTGAATGGTTTGAGATCTGCGCTGAAAAAAGGATTGTATCGTTGGCTTGCTGTGCAGGATGCGGATTTTATTTGTTTGCAGGAAATCAGACTTGGCACTGATATTTCTTATGAGCCTTATTATTTACCTGGCTACCATTGTTATTTTCAAGCAGCTTTAAAAAAAGGTTATAGCGGTGTTGCTATTTTAAGTAAAAAAACCCCCACGGAAGTTAATCGCCGGCTAGGGTTAGAATCGGCAGATGAAGAGGGCAGATTTTTAGAGCTCGTATTTGAAGATTGGCATCTCATTTCTTTATATATGCCCTCAGGCTCATCAAGTGAAGTGGCGCAAAAAAAGAAAATAGCTTTTTTAGATTTTTTTAGTCTTTATCTTCAGAAAATAGCGAGACAGAAAAAAGCCGTTTTAATTTGCGGAGACTGGAATATTGCCCATAAAAATGAGGATTTAAAAAATTGGAAGGCAAACCAAAATAAGCCGGGTTTTACCCCGGAGGAAAGAGCATGGCTGGATTTTATATTTAATGAAGTCGGTTTTATTGATGTATTTCGATCAATCAATCAGAAAGACAATCAGTTTACATGGTGGTCAAATCGTGCAAACGCATTTAATAATAATGTTGGTTGGCGTATAGATTACCAAATTGCTTCGCCTGCTTTTAAAGGCGAGGCAATAGAGAGTTTAATTTATACACAGCAGAGATTTTCAGATCATGCGCCGCTTGTAATGCATTATGCTTTTGACGATTACAAGCGGACATTTTTACCAATTTAAAGCGGCCTGCTGCATTTTAAAGATTTGTTCTAAGCCGTGATCCGCTAACTCCATCATCGTTTGCATTTGCGCTTTGTCAAAAGGGGCACCTTCTGCTGTACCTTGAATTTCAACATATCCGCCGTATTGAGTTTTTACAACATTCATATCTGTTTCTGCTTTTGAGTCTTCGTCATAGTCTAGGTCTAGTACAGGCGTATTTTTATATATGCCCACAGAGACAGAAGCAATGAGTTGCCTGAGTGGGTCGTTTGTAATTATTTTTTTTGTAAGCATGTGAGTGAGTGCATCCACGAGTGCCACGCAGCCGCCAGCAATTGCAGCTGTTCGTGTTCCGCCATCTGCTTGAATAACATCACAATCAATTGTAATGGAGTTTTCACCGAGCTTTTTTAGATCAACAGCTGATCTTAATGAGCGAGCGATGAGTCTTTGAATTTCTTGTGTCCTGCCACTTTGTTTGCCTCTCGCTGCTTCGCGATCCATTCGTTCGTGTGTTGATCTTGGTAGCATGCCGTATTCTGCTGTCACCCAGCCCTGCCCTGTGCCTTTTAAAAAGCGAGGTACAGAGGTATCAACGCTAGCGGTGCAAACAACTTTTGTATTGCCATACTCTACTAATACAGAGCCTTCTCCGTGTTTGGTAAAGTCTCTGGTAAATTTAATAGGACGTAATTGGTTTGGCGCTCTGCCGCTAGGTCTCATTGATATTTTCCTGTTAAACAAGTTCAGCTCAAGGTTTATTTCGCGGCAATTCTAACTTAGTTTTTTTGCTTATGCCATGGCTTGTAAGGCTGCTTGAAAAACGTTGTAACGTGTAACGAATACTGATAACGTTCCTTCAATTTTGAAGCTTTTTTTTGATTAGTCTGGAGAGAGAAAATGATTGCTAGCATGACATCTTTTGAGCGAATGTCTCAAAATTTAGCCGGCATTTTTTTAGAGTGGGAGCTAAAGTCTGTTAATCATCGTTATCTTGAGATGCAAGTTAAATTGCCGGACGTGCTCAGGTTTATTGAGTTCCCTTTGAGAGAAAGAATGAAGCATTTTATGGTGCGCGGCAAGGTGGAGCTTAGCGTAAAGCTGCTTTATTCTGGTGAGTCAGCTACCATCAAGATCAACGAAAGACTGGCCGAAAAAATTATTCAGCTTGCTGAGTCAATGAGAGCCAAAATGAAGCATGCTCAGGAATTAAATCCTTTAGAGTTGTTAAGATGGCCGGGTGTTGTGCAAGAAGAAAGTCTTTTAACTGAGGAGAATTCAGCGCAAATCATGCAATTTTTCGATGTATTTCTAACCAATTTTGTGGCGCATCGTCACAGAGAAGGCTCTGCACTCGAACAAATTTTTCGCTCTAAAGCAGCTTATATTTCTGAGGTTTCGCTCCAAATGAGGGCTTTGCAACCTAAAGTGTTTGAGTCTCAAAGAGCGAAAGTATGGGGGCTTATTTCTAGCATGGCTGTACAGGTTGATCGCGATCGTTTTGAGCAAGAGCTTGGTTATATGTTGAAAAAAGCAGATATTATTGAAGAGCTTGATCGTCTTGATTTGCATGCGCATGAAATTATTCGCACTTTAGATCAGGGTGGTGCGGTGGGAAGAAAGCTTGATTTTTTAGCTCAAGAATGTCTGCGAGAAGCAAATACTTTAAGCGCAAAAATTGCAGATGTGTCTTTAGCAGGCCATGGCATTAATGTGAAGTTGGCAATAGAGCAGTTTAGGGAGCAGGTTCAAAATGTTGAGTAAAAAGAGCGTTAAAGAACGGCGAGGATTTTTATGAGGGGACATTTGTTTGTGATATCTGCGCCTTCGGGCGGCGGTAAAACAAGTTTGGTGAATGCGATGTTAGCCCGAAATAAAAAAATGTCTGTATCGGTTTCTCACACGACAAGACCTAAGCGTCCTGGTGAAGTAGACGGACTTAACTATTATTTTGTAACGACACAAGTCTTTTCTGAAATGAAGCAAGAAGCTTCTTTTTTAGAAGATGCCGAAGTTTTTGGGAACTGGTACGGCACATCGAAACAATGGGTTAGCCAAAAGTTATCCGAAGGAATGGATGTAGTTTTGGAGATTGATTGGCAAGGTGCCCAGCAAATTCGTCAGCAAATGCAGACAACGAGTATTTTCATTCTGCCGCCTTCAAGAAAAACGCTTTATGAGCGCTTGCATGGGCGTGGGCAAGATGATGAAAGTGTGATTGAGCAGCGAATGAAAAAAGCTGAAGCAGAGATTGCTCATTTTATTGAGTATGACTATTTGGTTGTGAATGATGATTTTAATAAAGCATTATTTGATTTAGAGTGTATTGTGAGAGCGCATCAGCTTCAAAATCCCACTCGATTAAAAGAGGTTGAGTTACTCACCGCCTCATTGCTTTGTTCATTATAGGACTTATGCAAAACCGCCCAGCTTTGTTGTCGCGCTTCGTCGTACGATTTGTACTGTTTTCATCGCGACGCCTTGCTGGACAATGTTGCGTAAGTCCTACATTAAAGTAATTGGTTTAATGTGGTATACTTGAGTGCTGGTTTCCAGCTTCGTTATTAGGAGTTTTTCAATGGCAAGAGTGACGGTAGAAGATAGTTTAAGTAAAGTGAGTAATCGTTTTGAGCTAGTTTTAGTTGCCTCTAAAAGAGCTAAGCAACTTGCAGCAGGCAGAGAGGCGTTTGTTGAGTGGGATAATGACAAAGCAACAGTCGTTGCTTTAAGAGAAATCGCTGAAGGCTATGTAACGGCAGCTATTTTAAATAACGATGCTGATGACTAGTTGTTATTTTATGTTTGTATGCATTATTTGATCTCAGTTTAAGCGTATCTGCATAAATTGAGATCGTCCTCTTTTTTGATTTGAGAGGTGAGATTACCGTATTGCGCCGATAGTTGGTTGCGCAAGAGGGATTGTTCGGACTTATGCCTGAAAATTAAGGATATTGGCATGTTGCGTGATGAGCTTTTGATCCTTCAGATTATGAACGATGCCGAAAGCGAATTGGCTAATAGTTCAATCGTAGGCGTTCAATTATGAAGCAACTTGTTAATTCTTTGGCTGAAAGTCTCAGCGTTAAAACTCAATATCTACATGAAGTAGATCGAAATAAAGTTATTCAAGCGTATCATTTTGCCTTTCTCGCTCACGAGGGGCAGTATCGCCGTAGCGGCGAGCCTTATATTACTCACCCTGTTTCTGTTGCGCTAATATTGGCTGATATGCAGATGGATACACAGACGCTCATGTCTGCACTGTTGCATGATGTCATTGAGGATTGTAAAAAAAATAAGGAAGAGCTTGCTCAGTTGTTTTCTTCAGATGTTGCCGAGATTGTTGATGGCGTCTCAAAAATTTCCGCCATGACATTTGAAACGACAGCTCAAGCCCAAGCTGAAAATTATCGCAAGATGTTACTTGCCATGACAAAAGATGTTCGGGTCATTCTTGTGAAGCTTGCAGATCGTCTTCATAACATGCGCACACTGGGTATTTTAAACCCTCACAAAAGAAGGCGTATCGCAACAGAAACGCTCGATATTTTTGCGCCTATTGCAAATCGTTTAGGTATGAATGTTTTTCGCATGGAACTTGAAAATTTAGGTTTTCAAGCGCTTCACCCTTTTCGTTCTGAATCTATCAAGCGCGCAGTAGAAAGAAATAAAGAAGATAAGCTTGACTATCTTCGCCGATTAGAAGAAGCCTTTAATTCTAAGTTTGAAAAAATGCGTATTGCTGCACGAGTATTTGTGCGTGAAAAGCATTTGCATAGTATTTATCAAAAAATGAAAACGCAGAAAAAATTATTTCGTGAAATTACAGATATTTATGGCTTTCAAATTGTTGTATGCACACTAGATGATTGTTATCGTGTTTTAGGTGCAGTACATAATCTTTATACACCTATTCCTGGTCGTTTTAAGGACTTTATTGCTATTCCTAAAGCGAATGGTTACCAATCTTTGCACACGACATTGAAGAGTTTTGATGGGTATCCTCTTGAGATTCAGATTCGCACAGAAGATATGGAGTCTCGCGCTAATTTTGGTATTGCTTCCCACTGGATCTATAAGTCTGACATTGACTTGCGTGAAAGTTTAGAGGCAAAAAATAGAACGCATGCTTGGCTAAAAGGATTATTAGAAATTCAAAAAAACACAGGTAGTTCTCTTGAATTTATTGAGAATGTGAAAAGCGATTTATTTCCAAGAGAATTATATGCGTTTACCCCTAAAGGTAAGATTGTTGAATTAACCACGGGCGCAACGCCGGTTGATTTTGCTTTTGCTGTACATACAGATATTGGTCGCACTTGTATTGCTGCGCGCATAGATAATAGACTTTCGCCTTTAAGTACGCCTTTGCAAACAGGGCAAACTGTTGAAATTATTACATTGCCTGCTGCATTGCCAAGCCCTAGCTGGTTGAATTTTGTTGTAACAGGAAAAGCGCGTTCTAGTATTAGAAATTTTTTGAAAAATCAAAAAAGGCAGGAATCTCTTCAGTTGGGTAGAAGTTTGCTCGATAAAGCAATGTTGAGTGTTAATACTTCACTTGATCATTTTGATCCTAGAAAGCTTGTACTATTTCTACAGGAAATAAACTGTACTTCTTTAGATGAGCTTGCAGAAGAAATTGGCTTAGGTAATAGGATGGCGGTGTTAGTTGCCAGAAGGCTGAAAGAATATTGTGCACAGCAAAATGATTTGCCAGAAAAAGAGCAGCATAAGCCTTTGCTTATAAAAGGGACTGAAGGTTTGGTGGTCAATTTTGCTAAATGTTGTTACCCCATTCCTGGCGATCCAATTGTCGGCTTTTTAAGCGAAGGAAGAGGCATTATTATTCATGTAAATATTTGCCAAAATATGGATGCTGAGTTGAGAGAAAATCCTGATCAGTGCATTAATTTATCTTGGCATAATGCGCCGCATGGTTTTTTTCTCGCTTTTCTTAGGTTAGAGCTTGAAAATAAGCGAGGCGTTTTAGCAATTATTGCCTCAGTATTATCTGATGAAGAATCTAATATCGAAATGATTGATATGGAAGAAAAAGATGAGCGCCTTAGTGTTATGGATTTAAAAATTACGGTAAAAGATCGCGCGCATCTTTCTAGAATTTTAAGAAAGCTTCGAGCAAAAAAAATAGTGTACCGTATTACTCGAATGAAAGGCCATGCAAGCAAAACGCATTAATTTAGTTGTCATTTTTTGCCATGCCCTCACCTCTGGGGTCTGATGCAAACTCAAGTATATTTTTCTGCTTGTTCCAGACAATAATTTGCATATTGCCGTAGTTTCTTTGTGTTGAAACTAACGAGTGCCCCTTTAATTGTAATATTGCAATTTCTTCTTCAGTAAATGCAGAAGGCTCATATTCGATATGATCTGGCATAAACTGGTGGTGGAATCTTGCAAGTTTTGCGGCATGTTCTGCCGTGCTTTTATTCATTAATTCAATGCTTGAAAGTATAACCATGGTGGGGATACGGCTGCCACCTGGTGTTCCTAGAATAATTTTGGTTTGTTCATTTTCAATTATGGTGGGTGTCATGCTAGAAAGCGGTCTTTTGGACGGCTGTAAATGATTCTGTTTATTATTTATTAAACCGTAGCTGTTTTGTTGTGCGCCAATTGAAAAATCATCTAGTTGATTGTTAAGAAAAATACCTGTGTTAGGAATTATGCACGCACAACCAAAGGGAAGATTCAGGCTTAACGTCGCAGCAACAATATTGCCTTCTTTATCAATGATTGAAAAATGAGTGGTGTGCTCTTTTTGAGGCAGTTTTTGTTCTTGTGTGCTTAAAGCAGGTGGCAGTGTAACGCTTTTGGTTGCATGATTAAGACTAATATTTTGCGCCCATAATTTGGCGTGATCCATAGAAAGTAATTCTTGTGTTTTATTAGTTATAAAATCAGCATCGCCAAGTTGTAGTCTATCAAAATAGACTCTGCGAAATACTTCAGTTAATAAGTGTGTTTTTTCAATATGAGAAAATTTATCTAGATCAAAAGTATTTAAAATATTTAAGGAAGATAGAAGCGCAATACCGCCTGCTGAAGGCAGGGGGGCAGTTATAATATTAAAGTTTTTATATCTACCTATTAGTGGTTTGCGTTGAGCAATCGTATAATCTACCAGATCCTTTTTTTGCCAAATAGAGCCTGTTTTTAGCAGGTTTTCGATAATTTTATTGGCCAATTCCCCATTGTAAAATGTATCAAAGCCTTGTGCTGAAATAGTCTTTAAGGTGACAGCAAGAGCGGGTTGTTTAATAATTTTATTTAATGAGGGTACCTGATTATTATCTAAAAAAATGTTGCGCGTTTCCTCATTCTTTTGTAAGGCTTCTTGTCTAAACTTAATCATTTTTCTTAAGGGTTCTGTGACATAAAACCCTTTTTCTGCATATTCTATTGCTGTTTTTAGTTGTTGCTGCCTGCTTTTTTTGCCTAAATTTTTTGAAAGATAGTTAAAACTTGCAATTTCGCCTGGAATGCCCGCACCTAGTGAGCTGTTTAATATCAGTTCTTTTTTAGGTAGGCCTTTATCATCGAGTAGCATGGCTTCTGTAAGATTAAGCGGGCTTTTTTCGCGACCATCAATAAATATAAATTCATGTGTTTTGGCTTTATAAAGTAACCAAAACCCTCCACCACCTAAGCCTGAGCCATAAGGCTCAACGACGGCTAACGTGCTTGCTACTGCAATAGCTGCATCAAAAGCATTGCCGCCAGATTTAAGCATGCGAATACCTGCTTTTGTCGCAAGCGGATGAGCTGAAGCAACAGCACCAAGCGGTGGAAGCGTTTCCTTGGCAAGACAAATAAGAGGGAAAAATAAAATAAAAAATAGGCAGGATTTTTTTTTTAAAAACATACTATCTTCCAAATTTTTTTTCTAAGGCCTGGTAGACGCAATCAGGTACAAATGCTTTGATGTTGCCGTTTAATGCGGCAATTTCTCTGATGAGTGTTGAAGATAGAAAAAAGTACTGCTGAGAGGGAATAAGAAAGACAGTTTCAATATTATGAGCGAGCTGACAATTCATGTGAGCTAATTGAAATTCATAATCAAAGTCGGATACCGCTCTTAAGCCTCTAATAATAATATTGGCATTTTGCTCTTTCGCAAAGTTAATGAGCAAATGATTAAAACCAACGACGACGACATTTTCAATATTTTTTAACGCTTCCTGCGCAAGCGCTACTCTTTCTTCAAGTGAGAAGAGAGGCTTCTTTTTGGGGCTATCTGCAATAGCAATAATAACCTGATCAAACAGGATGGCTGCACGTTCAATAACATCTTTATGACCATTTGTAATAGGGTCAAAAGTGCCAGGATAAACTGCACGATTTTTTGCCATAATATGACCTTATTTTTTTAGGAAAAAGTTAAAAAGTAATTTATGAATGAGTCTGTTCCAGGGGGGTAGTATAAAATCAATAGGGCTTAATTTTTTGCGAATTAAAATAGCCTTAGGCGTAGAAAAAGTTAAAAAACCCTCCTGTCCATGATAATGCCCCATTCCTGAAGCGCCTATGCCGCCAAAAGGAAGGTCATCTACAGCAGCATGCATTAGTGTGTCGTTAATGCATAGCCCGCCAGAATGAGTGTGTGTTGTAACGTATTGAATCTCTTCTTCGCTTTGACTAAATAAATAAAGCGCAAGTGGGCGAGGCCTTTCATTAATAAACGCAACAGCATCTTCTACTTTTCCTGAATAGCCAATAATGCATAATATTGGTCCAAAAATCTCGTTTTCCATTACTTTGCTATTAAGTGGTGGATTAAATACAAGCGTGGGTGCCATTTTAGGCGAGCTAGAAAGATCTTCCTTTGCGCTTATGACGCTGACAATGCGCGCTCCTGTTTGTGTCGCATCATCCAGGTATTCCGTGAGTCTTTTTTTGTGATTAGCATGCACGATGCTGGTGTAATCTTTATTATTGCCAATGTGAGGGTACATTGCTTTAATTTTTTTGGTAAGTATCTGCTCAAGCTCATTTATTTTATCATCAGGAACCAAAATATAATCAGGCGCAATACAGGTTTGTCCCGCATTTAAATATTTACCGAAAGCAATTCGTTTGCTTGCTGTTTGAAGGCAGGCAGTATTACTTAAAATAACCGGAGACTTTCCACCCAGCTCAAGGGTTACCGGCGTCAGGTTTTCCGCTGCATTTCGCATAATAATTTTGCCAACCTGCGTTGAGCCCGTAAAAAGCAAGTGGTCAAAAGGCAGCTTTGAAAAAAGATTTCCTATTGAGCTATCGCCTATAACAACACAGACCTCTTCACTCGAAAAAGAGCGCGCTAATATTTCTTTGATAATTTGTGATGTTTTAGGCGTGAATTCAGAAGGTTTGAGCATCACCCTATTACCCGCAGCGAATGCGATTGCTAAAGGTGCGAGCGAAAGAAGTAGTGGATAGTTCCAAGGCGAAATAATTCCGACGACGCCTAATGGTTGATACAAAACATGTGCACGACCAGGTTGAAGCTGTATTGGCAGGATACGTGGCGAAATTTTCATCCATTTCGCAAGATTTTTTTCTATATATCTAATTTGCTCAAGTAGTGGGCCAATTTCTGCTATTTTCGTTTCACTTTCACTTCGGCAGGTAAAGTCCTGATTAATAGCCTCAATAATAGATGCCTGGTTTGCAAAAATAGCATTTTTTAAAATGGCTAACTGATTAAGTCTTTTTTCTAGCGTAGGCATGGGTTGGCGTTGATAAGCACTTTTTTGTGCGCTAAGTAACGATGCCATTAAATCTGCTTGATGATAATTTTCATTATCTATACTTTGATGTGTGCTCATAGCCTGCCCCTATAAAAATATATTTTGTAATTATGGTGTATGACGATATAAATAGCACTGTGTTTGTTGTGTTGTCATTTCTCGAATCAGATGCCATGAGGTAGGCGTTTCAAATGAGCCATGTTCTCGTTCTATTTTAAGATATATAAAAGCCCCTGGCGCGAGAAGATGTGACTCTTCCAGTAACACACAAACAGACTTCATCCAGTCTTTGTGAAAAGGAGGATCTAAAAAGATGAGATTAAACTTATTGAGATATTGTGCGTCAGGTTTTTTTAAGAAGATAAAAGCATCGGTACACAGTATTTGGTAATTTTCTGCTTTTAATCGCGCTAAATGCTGTTGCATGTATTGGCAGACATCTTTGTCTTTTTCAACAAATAAGGTGCTTGCTGCATTTCGAGATAGTGCTTCCATGCCTAAAATGCCCGAGCCTGCAAAAAGATCAAGGCAGTGAGCGCCTACAATTTCATTCATTAGCCAGTTAAATAGTGTAACGCGTAACCTATCACCGGTCGGTCTTAAGCCGGGCTTTGTTATAAAATCAATTTTTGATCTTTTCCATTTTCCAGAAATAATTCGCAAAGAAGTAAGGCTTTTTTCATTCATGGGTGCTTGTTCGCGAGGGTAATATAATAAAAGGTATGTGGATAACCGCGTGATTATATTACCCTTCGCAAAGAGATGTCATGCTTTAATCATTACGGAAGCAAGAATGCCATAGGCGGTTTCCCAAGCGTTTTCTACTTCTTTGGTAAATTTTTCGCCCATTAGTGTCTGCATGCTTTGAATAAGTGAACCACCTACAACGTTATAATCTTCTGGTTTAACGCCAAATTTTTGTGTATGTTTTCGCCCTAAGTCTTCAATAACCGGCAGAATTTTTTCTAGATTATCAAGAGAGGTTACAACAGCAACTAACGCTGCAATCAGCTTTTTCTTTTGCTCAGTCATATCGCTGGGGAATAGGGGGATAAAATTCGGTGCATTTTTAAAAAGATTGCCATAAAATAAATCAACAAGTTTGTCGGCTTGTGGTTTCATTTCATTAAAGCTATTTTTTACCAAATTAATTTGATTTTGATCCATTATTAAAATCCTTTTTAGTGTTTTAGTATCCTCACGTTTACAGTCTAGATTAAGAGCACAAATACACTTATATTTTATGAGTGTATTTGTGCTCTTTTTTAGTGCGATTTTTTATAGTTTGAAAAAGTGTTTTGTTGCGATCACTCTTTTATGGCGTATACATTTCAATATGCCTACTGCCCGCGTGTGTTACTTTAACGCCTTCTTTAACGGCCGCCATTAATAAATCTGCTTTGCGGCGCGCAAATAATCCCACCGTTACAACGCCAGGTATATTATTTATTGTTTCTTCTAAAGCAAGAGGCTCAGCAATGATAAGATGATGAACGTCTAAAATAATATTGCCGTTATCTGTTGTAAAGCCTTGCCTGTAGACGGGGTTACCGCCTAACTTGATAATTTGGCGTGCAACATAGCTGCGCGCCATAGGGATAACTTCAATAGGCAAGGGAAACTTGCCTAGCACGGGAACGCATTTTGATTGGTCAACGATGCAAATAAATTTTTTGGCAACGGCAGCAATAATTTTTTCTCGTGTCAGTGCACCGCCGCCGCCTTTAATTAAATTCAAGCTAGCGTCTGCTTCATCGGCACCATCGATATAAAAAGGAATATCATGCACGCTATTTAGGTCATAAACAGGGATTCCCATTTCCTTTAATAGCATTGCTGAGCGCTCGGAGCTTGCAACCGCAGCTGAAAAAAGGGGCTTTATTTTGCCTAATGCTCTAATAAAATGATCTACCGTTGAGCCTGTTCCTATGCCTAAGACTGATTGCTCATCATGCAGATTACGTTTTAAATAATCGATGGCTGCCAGCGCTACTTTTTCTTTTAATGATTCTTGGTTTACAGTATTCATAATTCTCCGATTGGACATAGAATAGTTAATTTTAGAGGTTTAGATGAAAGAAAGTTACATTAAAAAAATTTTACAGGCAAACGTTTACGATGTTGCCATTGAAAGTCCTTTGGATTTTGCGCGCTGCTTATCTCAGAAGTGTGGCAATCAAATCTGGTTAAAAAGAGAAGATTTACAGCCCATTTTTTCATTTAAACTGCGGGGTGCCTATAACAAAATTTCGAAGCTTTCAGCAGAGCAAAAAAAGTGCGGCATTATTACGGCTTCTGCGGGTAATCATGCCCAAGGTGTTGCTTTAGCCGCAGAAAAGCTGGCATTGAAAGCTGTGATTGTCATGCCGGTTACAACGCCAGAAATTAAAGTGGCCTCTGTGCGTGCTAGGGGGGCAGAAGTTGTGCTTCACGGCGATACATTTGATGTTGCTTATACCCACTCATTAAAGTTACAGGCTGAGCATGGTTATGTGTATGTTCATCCTTACGATGATCCAGATGTGATTGCAGGGCAAGGGACGATCGGCATGGAAATTATTCGCCAAAGCCATGAGCCTATTGACGCTGTTTTTATACCTGTTGGCGGGGGTGGATTAATTGCTGGGATGTCTGCTTATATTAAATATATCTCGCCTAGCACTAAAGTGATTGGGGTTGAGGCAGAAGACTCTGCTTGTTTAAAGGCGGCGATGGAAGCTGGCAAACGTATTAGGCTTCCCACTGTAGGCATTTTTGCTGATGGCGTGGCTGTGCAGGAAATGGGTAAAGAGACATTTGCCGTTGCTATTGATTGTGTCGATGAAGTTATTACAGCTACTACTGATGAAATATGTGCAGCGATCAAGGATATTTTCGAGGATACCCGCTCTGTTGCTGAACCTGCTGGCGCGTTAGCTGTGGCGGGACTTAAGAATTATGTGGCAAAAAATAACTTAAAAGGTGCTTGTCTTGTTGCAATCGTAAGTGGTGCAAATATTAATTTTAGTCGGCTTCGTTATATTTGTGAGCGCACTGAGCTGGGCGAAAAGAAAGAAGCATTACTTGCTGTTACCATCCCAGAGCAACCTGGTAGTTTTAGGGATTTTTGCCATATGCTAGGCAAAAGAAATATTACTGAATTTAATTATCGTTATTCAGCAAAAGAATCTGCGCATGTTTTTGTGGGCGTGCAAATGAATAACCGCACCATTGAATTGCCTGCTTTAATTTTAGATTTGCAGTGTCAGGGTTATGGCGTTATTGATCTTTCTGATAATGAGATGTCAAAGCTTCATGTTAGGCACTTAGTGGGAGGGCGCGCGCCACAAAATGTAGACGATGAAATTATTTTTCGCTTTGAATTTCCAGAGCGTCCTGGCGCATTAATGGATTTTTTAAACGGCTTAGGTTTTCGGTGGAATATTAGTTTATTTCATTATCGTAATCAGGGCAGTGCATTTGGTCGTGTTTTAGTCGGTTTTCAGGCAAGAAAAAATCAAAAAGAAGTTCGTGAATATTTGGTTTCCCTTGATTATCCTTTTTGGGAGGAGACAGAAAATCCTGCTTATAAATTATTTTTAGGTTGATTTTATAATTTTATTTATTTCGTTCTACAATTATTCAGAGTAATAAAATATAAGCAAATTCTGAGGATTGGGTGCGTTAATGAAAAGGAAGCCTAATATATTATGGTGGCTATTTGTTGTTTTTTCTTTGGGCGTTTTGATAAGTGATTATACTTTAGGTGATGCGCCAAGGCATGGTCGCCAAGCAAGTTTTTTGTATGGAAGATAGCTTATTTATCTGTAACCACGCGAGTTACCGTGATATCCCACGCTTCTTGAGGAATGGCATCAGTTTGTTGAAAATAATGCGCAACGCCTATTGTTATAGGTTTTTTAATAATAGTTTTTTTGAGATGTTTTAGGGCGCGATCATAAAACCCACCTCCCATTCCTAGCCGGTTTCCATTTAAGTCAAAGCCAACAAGTGGCATTAAGATAACATCCATTTTATAGCTGCAGACTTTAGGGAAATGTTTCGGTGGCTCTGGAATTTTAAAATAGTTTAATCTTAGTTTTGTGTGTGATGGGGTGCGCGCAAATGCCATTTTTCCTGTTGAGCTATCTAGAATAGAGGGAAGAAAGAATTTTTTATTTTTTAAGATCTTGCTTATCAGAAGAGGGCTAATCTCTCCATCGCAAGGATAATACAAGCCAATGTTTTTGGCTCGCTTGATACTTGGTATACGGGCAAGATTAAGCGCAATTCGTTTTGCTGCATGACGTTGGCAATAAAAGCTGAGAGAGTTTCTTATTTTTCTTAATTTTTTTCGTATTATTAATTTTTGTATGGGCGCTTTTTCATTGTGCTTTAACATGGTGCTTTGACATTGATTGAGTCACGAAGTGTAATTACATAACGTAATTACATAATAAGTACACCTAAGATAAAAAGGAGCCTCCCGAAAATGCCGCTATTCGTAATGTCCCATGAACCCATAGGTTCAGGGCGGTGAAATCAGAAACGTATTAGGCTTTCTACTGCGGATACGTGCAAGAGCATTTTTAAGGTGCTCGCGTATTCGGTAGACATGCACATCAACGTTTACTTAAAATCTCCATTCGATCAATTTATCGGCTCAGGGATGTAACGAAAACACGTACACATCAGGAGACATACCAAGAAATTATAAGTTAAAAAAAAAATAAAGTCAGTTTAAAAGGATTTTATTTTGTTAAAGGTTGATATTTTATGTGTGCTTTACTGGGTAGCGTATACACACCATTTTTAATGTCGGCAGATAAGCCGTTAGATGTCAAAAAATGACCGTTTTTTTTAATTTCAACCGGTAAGTTTGTGTCAATTATATTTTCAAGTGTTAAATACTTAAGGTATTCAGTTTTTAGTTGTGTTGTCTGTTGGTTGTTTTCCCACTGCTGCATTTTAACCTGATTAAAAAGCTCTATTTTACTATTACCAAATGATTCCTTATTATTTTTATTGTTTTGAGATTGAAAAATTTTGCCGGTTTCTGATTCTGCGTGCCACAAACTTGTATCTGAATTAAAAAGTGTTAGTAAGGGCTTATTAATAAGAGAGTATTTTTGCCGTTCAAAATAAAGCAGAGACGTTGCTTTTAATTCATATTGCTCGCGGCCTTTAGTATCATAAAAATGGCTGCTGAAATTAAAAATTTCAAAAGTAGGGAGGTTGTTCGTTACCGCTTCACTTGAGTTTAATTCTTCAGTAAGGGAAGACTGATCAATATGCCATACGCCAAAAAGAAATAAAGCCGAAGTGATGAGACTAAGCGCGCTCAACAGCTCACGTTGATTGTGATTAAAGAATGACAGAAAGATATGTTTAACACTATTTTGAAATGAAATATTCTTTTCCATTAGTTATGGCGTCAATAATTGATTTAAGGCTATCTGTTGCTGAAAGAATAAAGTCGCATACTTCGCGAACAGCCCCCTTGCCACCTGATAAGTGAGTTGTAATATCAGCCTTCTGAGCAACAAGTGGATGTGCGTTTGCAACTGCAATACCTAGTCCACACCAAAGTATGGCGGGCAGGTCAGGTAAGTCATCTCCCACAAAGGCAACTTCCTCGCATGAAAGACTTAATGACTCAGCTAGTGCGCGCAAGCAACTCAGTTTGTCTTTTTCCTTTTGATAAAGATAGTCGATGCCAAGCTCTTTCGCGCGTATCGTAAGCGCATTACTCTCTCTGCCTGTGATAATGGCAGTTTTTATGCCTATTTTTTGTAGTAGTTGCAAGCCTAGTCCGTCTTGAACATGGAATGATTTAATTTCTTCGCCTGAGGTTAAATAAGAAATGTGCCCTGACGTAAGCACGCCATCGCAATCAATGGCCAGCAGTTTAATTTTTTTGGCATTGTCAATGATCGTTGTAGGAAGCGTTTTGTTCAAAAAAAGCAGTTGGTTCACAAAAAATATCTCTTAGATAAGAAGGCGGTTTAGCATAATTAATGCTTACGTTTTTAGTTGCTCAAAATGGGAATAGTCAAGCATCGTTCGTTACATTAAGCGCTTACTGGTATATTTTTTCCGCTCCTTCTTTTCTAGTTTTAAAGCGTCTATGTACCCACATATATTGAGCTGGCGCTTTGCGAATTTGTTTTTCAATCGCAGCATTCACTGTTCCTGCATCTGCCACAAGACTTTCTGTTGGGAAGTTTGGTAGCGGTGGTGTTGTAGAAACAATATAGCCAGAGTTATCATTTTTACGGTGATGCCCCAATATTAAAACGGGTGCGCCTGATAGTTTTGCAAGACGGGAAGGTGTGGTAATCGTTGCTGCGTCTACGCCAAAAAAAGGGGCAAAGACTGAAGAGTGGGCGCCATAGTCTTGGTCTGCTGGAAACCAAAAAACATGCCCTTGTTTTAGAGTGCGAAGTGCCTCTTTAATTTGGTTTCTAGGGATGACTTTATCTGCCCACTTAGCTCTGGCGCGCCTTAAAAATAGATCAAAAAGTAAATTATTGTGCGGCCTATAAACAATATCAATCTGAGAAAATAAAGAAAAAAGAGCCCCGCCAAGATCAAGGTTCGAGTAGTGTGCGCCAATTAGTATGATGCCTTTCCCTTGATTTATTGCCGTTTGAAGATGTTCTAGCCCTAGAAATGTAACGCGGTAACGCATGGCTTCAATATTTCCCCAGAAAGTAAGGGAAGTTTCAATTAGGCCGGTAGCATTTTCAATGAACGTCTGTATTACTAGTTTTTTTTGATCATTAGGTGAAAGCTCTGGGAAGCATAGCTCAATATTTTTTTCGGTAATGAGTCTCCTGCGCTTTGCAAGCGCATAGGCTAATATGCCTAAAACTTTTCCTGTGTATAATTGGCAAGGAAAGGGAAGAATATGAATTAACCATAAAAAGCCAAGACCAAGCCATGTCGCTAAGTAGCGCGCGTTAAAAAAATCTGAGAAAGACTCTTTGTTTGCGCTATTTTTTTTTGACTGCCTGTTTTTTGCGCTGCTATTTTGAGTGACATTATCCTTCACGGAATCCCTCTCACTGTAGAGTAACCTGTTTATTATCAAATCAATGGGGTGTTTAGTATGTGGCGGCGATTGTACAGTTTTTTCCTTATTTTCGCATTACCGTTTATTTTGCTCCGTCTTTTTTTTAAAAAAAGAAGTGCCCCGCATTATGCTCAAAGAGTGGGCGAACGTTTTGCTTTATCCTTGCCTATAACGCAACCTTGCATTTGGATACATACTGTTTCTGTGGGTGAATTTTTAGCAGCCCTTCCTTTGGTGCGTGCTTTGCTGCAAAAAGAAAAAATACCAATACTTATCACAACAATGACACCTACTGCATCCCATCAGGTACAAGCAATTCTAGGAGATTTAGTGCACCATTGTTATGCGCCATATGATTTTAGTTGGTGTATTAATAAATTTATACGTACTGTTCGCCCTAAAATTTTAATTGTTTTTGAAACTGAGATATGGCCTAACTGGCTTTATTTTTGTAGTAAAAATAATATTCCCTCTGTTTTAGTGAATGCAAGGTTATCGCATAAATCATATTTAAAGTATAAAAAACTAACTGGCTTTTCCCGCGAAATTTTTTCTTTGTTTAGTTATGTTTTATCTAATGAGCAGGAGGATGCTGATCGATTTGTAGCGCTAGGCGTTAATGCGCAAAAAATAACGGTGACCGGTAATATTAAATTTGATCTTCAGCTTTCGGTTAATTTAAATGAAAAAATTGTTGCGCTTAGAAGGCGCATAGGCTCAAGAAAAGTATGGATTGCCGCTAGCACACATGAAGGTGAAGAAAATATATTATTAGAAGCGCATAGACGGCTGCTTCATAAAATCCCAGATTTGCTGTTAATTTTAGTGCCAAGGCACCCTGAGCGCTTCCATAAAGTTGAACAGCTTATTGAAAAAAATAACTTTATTTATAGTCTGAAAACAAAGTTAAAAGGCGATGTTACCTCAGATATTCAGGTGTTGCTTGGTGATACGATGGGCGAGCTTTTATTGTTATATGGTGTAAGTAATGTTGCTTTTGTTGCCGGTAGTCTAATTCCTCGAGGAGGACACAATATTATTGAGCCGTTAACCTTGAAAATTCCCACTATCGTTGGTTCTTATGTTTTTAATTTTGAAGCTGTAGTTAATCAATTTTTAGAAGTTGGCGCAATTATTCAGGTTAAAGAGGGCGATTCTTTGCAAAAAAGCGTGCTTGATTTATTGCAAGATGAAAAGCGTGTTAATTATATGATGGAGCATGCCCAGGCTATTTTAGAAAAAAATAAAGGGGCGCTTGTGAGACAGCTTGAAGTTATTTCAGAGGTTTTAAATGGGAAAAAAAATTAGTGGTTGGTTAGCAGCTTTTTACTTTGGTTCATTTTCTTTCTTTTTTTCTCAAGTTTTATTAGCAGACAATAGAATGATTGAAGCTAAGAATATAGATGTTTTTTTGCTGGAAGGTAGTGAGCGACTTGAGCTGTCTGGTTTGAGTTTTTGTCATAATAAATTACTTAGTATTTCAGATAATAATAATCATTTTGTTTATGAAGTTGTTTTTAGTGATGCTCATAAAGCCGCTTTAAAAATTTTTATTCAACTGCCTGATTTACCGAAAAAAAACGTATCTTACCCATTATTACAGCAGATTTCTTATTGGTATGATGGTCTGTCATCTCATGATAGGGCAGATTTTGAAGCGATTACTTGTGACAAAGAAAATATTTATCTTTTAAGTGAAAGAAAAAACGATATTGTAAAAATAACTGAAAAACATGCTAATTGGCTTAATGTGAATTGGTATAACCCTCTTCATGATAAAGGCTTTTTAAATAAATATAACGCCTATGGCGAAGGCTTGGTTAAAATTGACGATTTTTTTTATCTTGCTATAGAGCGTGAAGAGCGCGGTGTTTTTAAATTAACACAAAAAAATAATGGGCAGCATTTCATGATTGAGCAGCAACTTTTGCCTTCCGCGCCTTTTTTGAGCTGGTATGGCAAAAAAGAAGATTTGTCTGACTTGGCTTATGATGGGAAATATCTGTATACCTTAGAGCGTAATGCTTACGCAGTTTGCAAGCGAACCATTCCTGACTTTAAAGTGGTAGTTTGCTTTTCTTATGCCTCTATTGAGAGAGGGGAGGTGTATCGTTACCATGATGCTAAATTTGGCATGGCTGAAGGTTTGGCGGTTGATGCTAACTTTATCTATATTGTATTAGATAATAATGGGCTTCATAAAGCGTCGTCGCCAGAAGACGCAAGATCTATATTGATTAGGATGGAAAAGTAGCTCCTTGCTTATCGCTCCAGATTAGTGCGTTGCGCTCTGTTTTATTGCTTCCTTGCGCTGCATTGGTTCGCTTCTGCGTCATTTTTCTTTTTTTATTTGTAACTTGTTGTTATTTCTGTAAATATTTTTTGGCATGTCTATTGCTTTGGCGTGGTGGAGAAATGATGGCATAGGCAGCTATTGCTTCATTTTGAATTTTGCTTTTTTTTGAATGATTAATAACCGCAGGAGTAGCATTCCATGAAAATGGTGATTGCCATTGTAAAACCTTTCAAGTTGGATGATGTAAGAGAAGCGTTATCTGATATTGGCGTGCAGGGTATTACGGTCACTGAAGTGAAAGGCTTTGGTCGGCAAAAAGGACACACTGAGCTATATCGTGGCGCAGAGTATGTGGTTGACTTTTTACCTAAGGTGAAAATTGAAGCGGCTGTGACGGATCAATTGGTTGATTCTGTAATTGAAGCAATTACTAAGGCGGCCAATACAGGGAAAATTGGGGATGGAAAAATATTTGTAATTAATTTAGAGCAGGCGATTCGTATTCGTACTGGAGAAACAGGCGGCGATGCGATTTAATTTTTTGGGGGTTTTGTTGTGAAAAAAATACTGATTATATTCTTTTTATTGTTCTCGTTTATGGGTGTGCCTGTTTTTGCTGAAGACGTTGTGTCAGCTGTTACCGCTGTTGCGGCGACGCCAGAAGTTAAGCTTGATCATGGCGATACTGCATGGATGATTACAGCTTGTGCTTTGGTGTTATTTATGACTATTCCTGGCTTGGCTCTTTTTTATGGCGGAATGGTGCGTAAGAAAAACGTTTTAGCGACGGTTATGCAAAGTTTTGCAATTACTTGCCTTATTTCTATTGTTTGGATGGTGGTAGGTTATTCCTTAGCCTTTACACCTGGGAATGCTTTTATTGGTGGTTTTAGTAAGATGTTTTTATCTGGTATCGGTGTTAATCAGTTATGGACTGACGGCACGGGTGTAACCTATACGATCCCTGAAATTGTCTTTTGTATTTTTCAGATGACTTTTGCGATTATTACCCCTGCGCTTATTACTGGTGCTTTTGCTGAAAGAATGAAGTTTTCTGCAATGCTTATTTTTTCTGTCGTGTGGTCTCTGATTGTGTATGCGCCTATTGCGCATTGGGTATGGGAAGCGGGCGGTTGGTTATTTGCAAAAGGCATGCTTGATTTTGCAGGTGGAACAGTTGTGCACATTAATGCTGGGGTTGCAGGATTGGTTGCTGCTTATATGTTAGGAAAGCGTCTTGGTTATGGCAAAGAAGCGATGATGCCTCATAATCTTGTACTAACTATTATTGGTGCCTCGATGTTATGGGTTGGCTGGTTTGGTTTTAATGCAGGCTCTTGGCTGGCTGCTGATGGCCGTGCGGGTATGGCAATGGCTGTCACTCAAATTGCAGCAGCTTCTGCAGCGCTTTCTTGGATGTTTACTGAGTGGTTGCAAAAAGGTGAGCCCTCGGTGCTGGGTATTGCTTCTGGCGCAGTCGCTGGCCTTGTCGCGATTACACCCGCCTCTGGTTATGTTGATCCTGCTGGTGCTTTAATGATTGGTTTGCTTGCTGGCGTGGTGTGCTATTTAAGCGCAACTGTGTTGAAGCATATCTTAAAAGCAGATGATTCTTTAGATGCATTTGGCGTACATGGTATTGGTGGTATTTTAGGCGCCATTTTAACTGGTGTTTTTGCAACTGAAACCATTACGGGTGGTGTTCCTAAAGTGGCGCCAATGATGGATCAGGTAATGATTCAAATTCAAGGTACGGCAGCAACGATGATTTACTGTGCTGTTGTCACTTTTGGAATATTAAAGGTGCTTGATTTAACAATTGGTTTGCGTGTAACTGAAGAAGAAGAGCGTCAAGGTTTAGATTTAAGCTTGCATAGAGAGCGAGTTGATTAGACTAGCTTTTTTGAGTGTCAGTTCAGTATTAAGTAGTAAAAAAAGGCGTCAATTGACGCCTTTTTTTGTGTCTGCTTCAACGTGATGCGGCGCCGCAAGTTTTGGCGCCGATAAAGTATTGGTTTTTGTAAGCTGTTAGTGAGTAGCAGCAGGCTGTAACGTATAGCCTTTGAGGATCATTGCAAACTCTTGCAGAGACTGAATGCCAGATCGTTCCGCTTCGTGGCACCACTGAACAAGCAGTTGAACCATTTCGTTTTTATTGATCGTTGTTTTTTCCCATACTTGCTGTAGCTGTTCTTTAAATTCATAGGCTGTTTTTAGTGAGGGGCTTAATTTCCAGAGCTGATAAAGATCAATTTGATCCCGCTCGTTAACTAAAGTTCTTTCTCTGATTAGCAGGCTTTTAGCTCTTCTGAATAATTGATTGTATTGCTTGGAAGCTTGCGCTTTTTCCTTTTCTACCAGCGGTGTAACAACACGCTTTTTATATTGCTCAATTAACTGTAACCGGCTTGAAAGAATAGCTTTAATCGTATCCATATCAATTTCAAACTTGTTTTTATTGTGTATCGCTTTAGGCGGCAAAGATAAGATTTTTGCTAAGCCTAAAAAAGACAATGTTTTGATATAAATCCATCCTAAATCAATCTCCCATTTGTGATGAGAAAGCTTAGCTGAATTTGGGTAGGCGTGATGGTTGTTATGAAGCTCTTCGCCCCCAATGAATAAACCCCAAGGTATAATATTGGTTGATTGATCTTGAGACTCAAAATTTCTGTAACCCCAGTGGTGGCCTGCTCCATTAATAATGCCTGCTGCAAAAATAGGAATCCACATCATTTGTACAGCCCATACTGTTAATCCAATTGGACCGAAAAGAAACAGATTGATCATTAGCATAATTACTGGGCCAAAATTTCTTTGCTTAGTATAGATGTTATGTTCTATCCAATCATCTGGTGTGCCTTTCCCGTATTGTTCGAGTGTTTGCTGATTTTTTGCTTCTTTTCTGTAAAGCTCAGCACCTTGCAATAGGACAGTTTTAATGCCGGCAATTTTAGGGCTGTGAGGATCCTCGCTCGTTTCAACTTTTGCGTGATGCTTACGGTGTACAGCCGTCCATTCTTTCGTTATGGTGCTTGTTGTTAACCATAGCCAAAATCTAAAAAAATGTTGTACGATCGGGTGAAGCTGTATCGCTCTATGTGCCGAAAATCGGTGGAGGTATATCGTTACACTTGTAATCGTGATATGGGTAAGCAGTAGTGTTAAAAAAATAACGGTCATTAAGCTCATGTCAAAATAACCGAAATATGCAGGCATGAAGCCTCCTCGTTGTTAGTGAAAAAGGAACCGCTATCGCATCGCATTTGATTGTGGGCTAAGTTTTTATGCTCATATCCATTATATTTAGAATATGAGTTAAGAATGAGATGAAGCAAGCGTTGTGTTCTGAGTGTAAGGGTGCATAAGGTCGTGCACAATAATAGTATTAGGCTTTAATTGAGAGTTGGGGGGTTCTATGCATATATTTCTAGCGCGACAGCCTGTCTTTAATGCCAACTTAAAGGTGGTTGCTTATGAGTTGCTTTATCGTGCTACTGAGGTGAATACTGCTTATCCTATTATGGATGCTGATACCGCGACTTCTCAGGTGATTGTGAATGCTGTAATTGGTATGGGATTAGAAAAAATAACCGGCGGATTGCCTGCTCTTATTAATGTAACAAAGTCTTTTTTGTTGGGCGGCAATTTGCCAGGATCGATACTTAAGAGCGTTATTCTTGAGATTCTAGAAACAGAAGTGGTCGATGATGCGTTAGTGGCGTCGGTTAAAGAGCTCGCTTCAAAAGGATGCCGCTTTGCTCTTGATGACTTTCAGTTTCATGATAGCTGGGTTCCTTTATTTAAATATGCAGACTTAATTAAAATTGATGTTTTAGCGTTAAAGCAAGAGGGCGTGAAATCTTTAATTGAAAAGTTGGCTAGTCTAGGCGTTAGTGCGCGTCTATTGGCTGAAAAAATTGAAACTCAAGAAGAGTTTGAGTTTTATAAGGCGCTTGGTTTTGAGTGGTTTCAAGGTTATTTTCTTGAGCGCCCCAGCATGATGAAGGAAAAAGAGCTGCCTTTTTCAAAGCTGGTAGCTTTGCATTTGGTCGGTGAACTAAATAAGCTTAATCCAAATATCAAGATACTCGAAGAGCTTATTATTCAGGATCCTCAGCTGACGATGAAGTTGCTTAAGGTTGTTAATTCAGCCTCTTTTGGTGTATCACGAAGAATTGATTCTATTAAGCAGGCGGTGGCGGCGCTTGGTATGCACGAGCTCAAGTGTTGGGTGCAGTTACTTTCTTTATCTTCTGTAAGTGATAAACCGCAAGAGCTATTTATTAAAGCAATCCATCGCGCTAAATTTTGTCAAATGATTGCTGAAGCATCAAAAACTGCTGATCCTGATGCTTGTTTTACTGCAGGATTGATTTCAATGATGCCTGCGCTGATGGATGTGTCAAGGGTTTGTCTTTTATCTCAGCTGCCCTTGTCTCAAGAGCTTGAGGGGGCATTACTAAGCTTTGAGGGGGAAGTTGGCTCAATTCTAAAAACAGTCATTGATTATGAGTTGGGTTTTTGGGATAACCTTTGTTTCCGTGATTTATCTTGTGCTGAATTAGCTGCGTTTTATTTATCTAGCCTTGACTGGGTTCATACAACTAATCTTATTATTTCAAGTTAAAAAGGCCAATTTAATGCCCGAACTGCCTGAGGTTGAGACTATTGTTAGAGGTCTTGCGCCTCATTTGCCTGGTAAGCGCATTGAAAAAATGATTATTCGTGAGACCCGTTTTCGTTATCCGCTTTCAAAGGATTATGCTGATTGGATGAGGGGGCAGTCCATTCATTGTGTTGAACGGCGTGCAAAGTGGCTTGTTTTGTTTAGTGATTATGGTTATACGCTTATTCATCTTGGTATGTCTGGTCGGGTGCAGTTATTGTCTGGGTCTGTCGCGGTAAAAAAGCATGATCATATTGATTGGTGTTTCAGTGATCACTCGGTTTTAAGATTTAATGATCCAAGGCGGTTTGGCTCTGTTTCTTTTAGCGAAGAGGATATCGCGCAAGAAAAACATTTTCTGTCTTTAGGGCCTGAGCCTTTAGGTAATCAGTTTAATGCAGCTTATCTGCAAGGTATGTTAAAAGGCAGGACAATTCCCATTAAAGCTGCCTTGATGGACAATAAAGTTGTGGTGGGTGTTGGTAATATTTATGCACAAGAAGCGCTATTTCAGGCTGCGATCCATCCTTTGCGTCCCTGCAATCAGTTAACTGGGGATGATTTTGAGAGATTGTTTCTCTGTGTATCCGATGTTTTGAATCGGGCTATTGCTGCTGGCGGCTCAAGCATTAAAGACTTTGTTGATGAGAATGGCCATAAAGGCTATTTTCAACACCATTTTTCAGTTTATGGTAAAGAGGGGGTTGCGTGCGCCCATTGTGCGCAGATACTTATAAAAACAAAGATAAATCAAAGGTCTACAGTTTTTTGTCCCCAGTGCCAATTATAAGTAAGCGGTTTTTTTGTAGGAATTATGTGAATTTATTAATCGGCTTCTTTCCTCGTCTCGCAAGTTACAGCTATCATTAAATTATGCCGGTGAATGAGTGGGTAGTATTTATAGCCTGCTTGCTGAAATAATGGTAAGGGCCGTCAGTTTTACTGAAGCAAGAAATAAAAAAAGAGGTCGTTTTGTATGAAAATAAGAGAGAAAGCAAAGCTTGTTTTAATGTCATCTGCGTTGTTTTTAAGTGTGACCTTTCCTTTGCATTCTCATGCTAAGAAAGTTGAAGAAAGGCCAGGTGCGATTGCAATGGCGGCCGATGCAGTTTTAATGAGGCCTTTAATGTTTCTTGCTACCTTAGGTGGCACGGGTTTTTACGTTCTAACCTTACCGTTTTCTTTTTTGGGTGGTAATGCTGAGGAAGCAGGTCAGAAATTGGTTGTTACGCCTTTTAAATCAACTTTTGTCCGTTGTTTAGGTTGTACCAGAAAACACCTTGATGATCGTGAAGAGTACTATTAGTCTGTCCTGTCCAGCGCACAACTTGGCATCATTTTTATAAATATTTTCAGCCCTAACAGGGCTATTTTTTGTTTGCCATCATGTCTTCTTTTTTTTGTTCCTATTAGAATGACGCTTCTTAAGCTCTTTATGTAATAAGCTTGGCGGACGAGTTTTCGTTCCCGGCTTTTGGGGCACGTCATAATTCAAGAGGAATGATAGTCATGATTAGCGCAAATAATGCGGAACACTATCTTCAGTATTTAAATCCCGCCCAAAAAGAGGCCGTCGTGAGCAATGCTCGCGCTCTTCTCGTTCTAGCCGGTGCTGGTAGTGGTAAAACCCGTGTTTTGGTACAAAGGATTGCCTGGCTTGTTGATAACGGCCTGTCTCCCTTCTCTGTTTTAGCGGTTACCTTTACGAATAAAGCGGCAGCTGAAATGCGTAGTCGTCTTCAACAGATGATTGGCGGTAATTTATCGTCTATGTGGGTAGGAACCTTCCACAGCATTGCGCACCGTTTATTAAGGTGTCATTGGCGTGAAGCTGGTTTAAGCGAGAATTTTCAGATTATGGATTCTGAAGATCAGCTTAAAATGATCCGTAGAATTATAAAATTAATGGATCTAGATGAAGAAAAATGGGTACCAAGACAGGTTCAGTACTATGTAAACAGCAATAAAGACAAGGGGTTAAGGGCTTCAGGTATTGATCCTGGCA
This sequence comes from Klebsiella pneumoniae, assembly GCA_945860125.1. Classification (GTDB taxonomy): domain Bacteria; phylum Pseudomonadota; class Gammaproteobacteria; order Pseudomonadales; family CAMAPQ01; genus CAMAPQ01. The sequence continues at coordinate 35,071 of CAMAPQ010000001.1, read as the reverse complement.
AAGATATTCAAGCAAGGACTATGCATGGCCTCTATGAGGCTTATGAGTCTGCATGTGCAAAAAATAGCATGTTAGATTTTGCAGAGCTCTTGTTGCGTGCGCTTGAGCTTTGGCGTAACTCGCCTGATTTGCTTGCCCATTACCAGCAAAAATTTAGGCATTTATTGGTTGATGAGTTTCAAGATACCAACACGGTACAGTATGCTTGGTTGAAGCTGCTTTCGCGTGGTTCCGATGCCGACGTGACGGTAGTTGGTGATGATGATCAGTCTATCTATGGCTGGCGCGGCGCTCAAGTTGCTAATATTCGTGATTTTGAGTGTGATTTTCCTGGTGCTTCAGTTGTGCGTCTTGAGCAGAACTATCGTTCGACAGCAGTTATTTTGCAAGCAGCTAATGCGGTTATTAAACAAAATACCGGCAGGCTTGGTAAAAACTTATGGACAGCAGGTGATCAGGGTGAACCGATAACACTTTATGCTGCTTTTAGTGAAACAGACGAAGCGCGTTATATTTGTGAGAGAGTTCAAGCAGAAGTTGATGGCGGTAGAGGCTACTCTAGCTTTGCTATTCTTTATCGTTCTAACGCGCAGTCCCGGGCACTGGAAGAAGCGCTTATGCGCGCAGCGATTCCTTATCGCATATATGGTGGTTTACGCTTTTTTGAGCGGGCAGAAATTAAAAACGTGCTTGCTTATCTTCGTTTGCTGCTCGTGAGAGATGATGATGCTTCTTTTGAAAGGGTGATTAACTTGCCTTCTAGGGGTATTGGCGAAAAATCACTTGATGTTTTGCGTTCTTATAGTCGGCAGAGCAATATTTCTTTGTGGGCTGCGGCCAGATCATTGATTGATGCTAGGCAATTAGCCGGCAGAGCTTCTGCTGCAATTGCACAGTTTTTGGCTTTGATTGATGGTATTGATGATGCTGCACAGGGCCGTACTCTGTCAGAAAAAGTTGAACTTACAATTGACTTGAGCGGCTTGATCCCATTTTATGAAAAAGAAAAGGGTGAAAAGTCACAGAATCGCGTTGAAAACATTAAAGAACTTATTTCTGCGACTAGTGAGTTTGAGCAGACTTTGTCAGGGGAAGATCTTGGCGCTGCTTTGTCCTTGTTTTTATCTCATGCGAGTTTAGAGTCTGGTCATGTTCAGGAGAAGGTTGCAGATGCTGTGCAACTGATGACGCTGCATTCATCCAAAGGCTTAGAGTTTCCCGTTGTTTTTATCGTTGGATTGGAAGAGGGTCTTTTTCCTCATCAAATGAGCTTGTCGGGTGAGGGTGGGCTAGAGGAAGAAAGAAGGCTGTGTTATGTCGGAATTACTCGCGCCAAAGAAAAATTAACGCTTAGCCATGCTGAGTGCCGTCAACTGTATGGCGAAGAAAAGATGAGAAAACCTTCTCGGTTTTTAAGGGAAATCCCGCCGGAATTATTGAGTCATACGAGAAAAACGGCAACAGTTATAAAGCCGATAGAGCAGGTTAAGCGCTGGGGTTATTCTCCTCAGCAGGATGATTCCTTGTTCAGGCTTGGACAGCGTGTAACGCATAAGACCTTTGGCTCTGGTACCGTGCTTGATTGTGAGGGTATGGGTGATAGTTCGCGTGTACATGTTAGTTTTGATAAGGTGGGCAGTAAGTGGTTAATTGCGCAGTATGCCAAGCTAGAGCCTGCTTAGTTGGCTTATCGTCTGGATGCGCTATTTTTTTGTATCGATGAGATCCTCAGGGATGATTTATTCGTTTTTGATTTAGGTATTTTTTCATGGCTCAGAATACACAGTGGGTGTTTGGTTTTCACGCGGTAGAGTCACTTTTATCTCAGAAGCCTGAGCTTGTGCTGAATCTGTTTTTTGCAGAGTTTGCGGCCAAAGGTGCCCCTCAAAAGAAGCCTCAAGTAAGTGCAAAGCAGCAGACTTTGCTTGATAAGGCAAGGCAGGCTGGCATTCATGTTGAGTTTGTACCGAGTAAAACTATTGAGAAGTGGGTGGGAGATCAGGTTCATCAGGGTGTTGTGGCGGAGGTGCGTAATGGGCAGGCTTTAGATGAGCATGATCTCGACAAACTTATCTGTGATGCTGATCAGCATCGCCCGCTCTTATTTCTTGCTTTAGATCAAATTACAGATCCGCATAACTTGGGTGCATGTTTGCGAGTGGCAGCAGCAGCAGGCGCTGATGGCGTCATTTTGCCTAAAGATAAATCTGCCCAGATTAGTCCTATTGTTCGTAAAGTTGCCTCTGGCGCTGTTGATTTATTAAGTATTTTTTTGGTTACTAATCTTGCCCGTGCTTTGACTAAAGCGAAAGAACAGAATGTCTGGGTGCTGGGCACCTTGCTTGATGATGGCGCCAAAAGCCTGTATTCCTCTGATTTAAAAAGAAATATTATTATGGTTATGGGTGCTGAAGGGGAAGGGATGAGGAAGCTGACGCGAGATTTATGTGATGAGCTAATTTACATTCCAATGGCAGGGACTATTCAAAGTTTGAATGTCTCAGTGGCAACAGGGTTATGTCTTTTTGAGGCGGTTAGGCAGAGAGATCATGTTCGCCCCATAACAAAGGTTGCGCCGACAGTTAAAGTTCACTAGAATCCCTCTTCCCTGATCCTTGCCTCACCTTTAGTTGTTTTGGTTGTTTTATTATTGTTTATTAATAGTGGTAGTTCGCTTTAGATAACCTGAGGGAGGCTGAATTAAATCCATAAGGAGTATAAATGAGACATTACGAAATCGTATTTCTGGTTCATCCAGATCAGAGTGAGCAAGTGAGCGTTATGACTGAGCGCTATACCTCTCTGATCAAGAATTCTGGTGGAACAATCCATCGCTTTGAAGATTGGGGCAGAAGACAGCTTGCTTACCCAATCAATAAAATACATAAAGCGCACTATATTTTGATGAATATTGAGTGTGGCATTGAAGTGCTTCGTGAGATTGAAAATAACTTTAAATATAATGATGCAATCATTCGTAGCTTAACCGTAAAGTGTAAGCAAGCAGTAACCGATGAATCTCCTTTAGCAAAAGGTGAATCTCGTGCCCCTGTTGCGACGAATCAGTTTGAGCGTGATGAAGAAAACGCCGATGATGCGTCTGATGATGAAACTGATGATAAAGGTTAATTGAGGTTAATATGGCAAAGTTTTTTAGGCGTCGTAAGTTTTGTCGCTTTACTGTTGAAGGCATAAAAGAGATTGATTATAAAGACCTCGATATTTTGAGGGCTTATGTTTCAGAGTCTGGCAAGATTGTTCCTAGTCGTATTACAGGAACAAAAGCTAAGTATCAGCGTCAGCTTTCTACAGCAATTAAAAGAGCGCGCTTCTTGGCATTACTTCCTTACACTGACAGACATTAATTTTTCAAAGTCAGTTGTTAGTTTTTAGAGTCTAAAAAGAGGTGATCGCGGTGGAAGTGATATTACTTGAGAAAGTGAGTGGTAAAGGTGTTTTGGGTAGCAAGATATCAGTGAAGGCTGGTTTTGCGCGAAATTATTTAATACCTTATGGTAAGGCTGTTTTTGCAACCAAGCAAAACATTGAAGATTTTGACAAGAAACGTGCAGAGCTTGAGAAAGCAGATCTTGAAAAACTAGCAGCTTGTAAAGTATTAGCAGAGCAAGTAAGCAAGCTTGTGTTGAATTTTGCAGTTAAGGCCGCAGATGAAGGAAAACTATTTGGTTCGGTTGGTTTGAAGGATGTAACTACTGCTGCAGCTGAGCAAGGTTTTACTCTTCAAAGAAGCCAGATCAGTATGCCAAATGGTGCAATTCGTCAAATTGGTGAGTATGAGTTTGATGTAAGACTTCACGTTGATGTCGTTACAAAAATTAAGGTGGTTGTTGTGCCTCTTTAACGTTGTTATCTCTAGCGAACTCTTCTTATTTAAACGCTTAAAGTTTGTATCGGTGAGAGTTTGGTTTGGATGAATAGGGGCCTGGGCTAATGCTTGGGCCTTTTTTTATTGTGGATCAAGGATGCTCAAAAATTATGCAGTCTTCGTCTGATCGTGCCCTAGTTGCCGCAAAAATGGCACCTCATTCAATTGAAGCCGAACAGTCTGTTCTTGGTGGTTTGCTACAGAAAGGGCAAGCCTGGGATGAAATTGCAGATCTTTTAGTTGAAACAGATTTCTATCTGCCTCAGCATCAATATATTTTCCGTATTATTAACTTGTTGATTCAAGAAAATAAGCCAATTGATGTCTTAACTGTTACCGAGGGGCTCTCGCAGTTACACCTGCTAGAGCATGCGGGTGGGCAGACCTATTTGTATCAATTATGGAACAGCACCCCTGGGGTTGCTAACATCAAAGCTTATGCTGAGATTGTTTGTGAAAGAGCCATGTTGCGGCAGATGATTACTATTTCAGGAGAAATAGCAGATAGCGCTTTTTATCCTGAAGGGCGTTCAAGCGGTGCGCTTTTAGATGAAGCTGAGAAAAAGGTTTTTTCGATTGCTGAAACGCGTAAAAAAACGGCAGGGCCTCGCCATATTCGTCACTATCTAACAGGTGCATTGAATACAATCGATACACTTTTTAGATCAGGGGCGCCTATTACTGGTCACCCTACTGGTTTTGATGATCTAGACAAACTTTGTTCAGGCTTGCAGGCTGGTGACTTGGTTATTGTGGCTGGCAGACCTTCCATGGGTAAAACTGCTTTTTCTATGAATATTGCTGAAAACGTTGGCGTGCGAACCAAGAAACCAGTGTTGGTTTTTAGTATGGAGATGCCTTCTGAGCAGCTAGCATTTAGGTTGATTTCTTCCATCGGCCGTGTTGAGCAAACTCGTATCAGATCAGGTCAATTGAGGGATGAAGATTGGCCGCGGGTAAATTCTGCAATTACCTTATTATCTGAAACCCCTATATTTATAGATGATACGCCTGCGTTAAGTCCTTTTGATGTGAGAGCAAGAGCACGTAGGCTCCATAGGGAGCAAGGTTCTTTAGCCCTCATTATGGTGGATTATCTTCAGTTGATGCAGATTCCAGGATCGGAAAGCCGTGTTGCTGAAATATCGGAAATATCTCGAAACTTAAAAGCGTTGGCAAAAGAATTAAACGTCCCTGTTATTGCGCTTTCTCAGTTAAATCGTAGCTTGGAGCAACGTCCCAATAAGCGCCCCTTGATGTCTGATTTGCGAGAGTCAGGCGCGATAGAACAAGATGCGGATCTTATTATGTTTATTTATCGCGATGAAGTTTATAACCCTGAATCGCCAGATAAAGGCATTGCAGAGATTATTGTTGCTAAGCATCGAAACGGGCCTATTGGCGCAGTAAGAGTTGCTTTTCTTGGGCAGTATATTCGTTTTGATAATTTGTCCTTGGAGTATCGCCGCGAGGTAACAATTGAGTGAGACGTCTGGCAAAAGCTTCTTTTTCTTCAGCAGCACTGCAACATAATTTTCAGATTGTTCAACAGAAAGCACCTATTTCATCTGTAATTCCTGTTATTAAAGCGGATGCGTATGGTCATGGTGCTGAGTGGGTTGTAAAGAGTTTATCTATTTTTTCAATTGCTTTATTTGCCGTTGCAACGTGTGATGAGGCAAAAGCGCTCATTCAAAAAATAAGTGATGTTCGCTTGCTGATTCTTGACGGCTGCTTTTCTCAAGAAGAGTTTGAGTGGGCAAGCACTCATAATGCTCAAGTTGTTATTCATACTCAAAAACAGCTTGATTGGTTGAGTGAAGCTACGCCTGCAGCGCCTTTAAATATTTGGCTTAAAATTAATACTGGCATGAATCGATTGGGTATTGATCCCAATGATTTTAATGAGGTTTTATCTTGTTTAGCTAATTCTAAGCATGTAAATAAAATTGTATTGATGACGCATTTAGCCTGTGCTGATCAAATTTCAGATTTTACCTCTCAGCAGTTACAGTTATTTTCTCGTTTAACACAAGACCTTCCCTATCCAAAAAGTATTGCAAATTCTGCAGCTATTTTTCGTTTTCAAGAAGCACATCAAGATTGGGTGCGGCCGGGGATTATGTTATATGGTTCATCGCCTTTTCCTGACGTGACAGCTGCTGCTTTATATTTAAAGCCGGTGATGAACCTTGTGTGTTACATCATCTGTGTGCGTGCTGTTGAGGCGGGCGCTTTTGTCGGTTATGGACTTATGTGGCAAGCACCGAAGGCTTCTTACGTCGCAATTATTTCGATTGGTTATGGTGATGGTTTTCCACGGCATCTTGATCAGGGCGAAGTGTGGATTAAAAACCAGAAAGCTTTGGTGTTAGGTCGTATTTCAATGGATATGGTTGCTATTGATGTAACGCATATTAGCGGTGTTGCTTTGGGGGATGAGGTTGAGTTATGGGGTGAACATATTCCTATCGATGACGTTGCAAAAAAAGCAGGGACATTAAGTTATGAGTTATTTTGTCAATTAACTTCTCGGGTTGAGCGAGAGTATGTATGAGTAAAACTTCTATCGCTTATGTTTGTCAGTCATGTGGTTCAGAGTTTAACCAGTGGCAGGGAAAATGTGCTGATTGTGGCGAGTGGAATGCGTTAATTGAAAATATTCCTTCTGCTAGAAAAAAAGCCTCTTCCAAGTCGTTATCGCTAAATCAAGCAAGTGTAATTAAAAAACTTTCTGATATTTCTTTTGAGCAAGAAGCACGTATTTCTTCACGCTTATCTGAGCTGGATCGTGTGTTAGGTGGAGGGCTTGTTCATGGCTCCGTTATTTTAATTGGCGGAAGTCCTGGCGCGGGTAAGAGCACGTTACTTTTGCAAGTATTAACCTCTCTTTCTGAAAAAGAAGTTTGCTTATATGTCACTGGCGAAGAGTCTTTGCAGCAGGTTGCAATGCGCGCGGAGCGCTTAGGCTTTTCTAAACAGCCGCTTAATTTAATCGCAGAAACACAAGTTGAAACAATTATTCATCTAGCGGTAGCATTAAAGCCTGCGGTGATGGTTGTTGATAGTATTCAAACTGTGTTTACCGAAGAAGTCCCATCAGCGCCGGGTAGTGTTTCGCAAGTTAGAGAAAGTGCTGCTCACTTTACCCGTTTTGCAAAATCAACGGGGACAATTGTTATTCTTGTAGGGCATATTACAAAAGACGGTATCCTGGCAGGCCCTAAGGTTCTTGAGCATATGATTGATTGTTCATTAATGCTTGAAGGTGATGAAAATAACCGATTTCGTACATTAAGAAGCCATAAAAACCGTTTTGGTGCGGTAAATGAAATTGGTATTTTTGCGATGCTAGAAACAGGCTTGAAAGAAGTTAAAAATCCCAGCGCTATTTTTCTTTCAGGTCGTTGTGAAGATATGTCCGGCACGGTTGTTACGGTGATATGGGAAGGCTCTCGTCCTTTATTGATAGAGTTGCAGGCTTTAGTCGATGAGTCAGTGGGTGATACACCGAGGCGCTTAACGGTTGGAACAGACTCCCAGCGATTAGCAATGTTGCTTGCTGTGTTGCATCGTCATGGAAAAATTGCAATTTTTAATCAGGATGTGTTTGCAAATGTCGTGGGGGGCGTAAAAATAACAGAAACTTCTGCTGATCTTGCTTTATTGCTTGCGATTGCAAGTAGTTTTCAGGATAAAAAAATACCCAATGATTGTATTGTTTTTGGCGAGGTTGGCTTGAATGGTGAAATTCGTCCTGTTTCTAATGGTATCGAAAGAGTTCAAGAGGCAGCGAAGCACGGCTTTACTAAAGCAATCGTCCCTAAGGCTAATGCTGTGCGTAAAATAGATAACATTGAGATTATCGCCGTTACAAAACTGACTGAAGCGCTAGACTATATTTAATTCTAAGTGAAATAACGCTAGGTTTTTTTATATGAATCAAACGCTGGATTTTATTCGATTTTTTAGAAGCTCAAGCCCTTATATCCATTCGCATCGTGGCAAAAGTTTTGTGATTGCTTTTGGCGGGGAAGTTGCGCTCAGCACTCATTTTAGTGATTTTATTCATGATATAGCTTTGCTTTCTAGTTTGGGGGTGAAGCTTATTTTGGTGCATGGCATGCGCCCGCAAATTAATCATCAAATTAAACTTCGTGGTTTAACTTGCCAATATCATAAAAACTCACGAATTACGACCCCCGATATTTTAACGTGTGCAATACAAGCTTGTGGTGCGCTTCGGCTACAAATCGAGTCTATTTTTTCGATGGGATTACCTAATTCACCTATGCATGGCGCCAGTATCAATGTCACTTCCGGCAATTGGATTACCGCTAAACCGAAAGGTATTGTTGAGGGTGTTGATTTTCAGCATTCTGGGCAGATTAGAAAGCTTGATTTAGCTGCTATTTCTCTTTCGATTAATACAGGAAGTATTGCGTTATTGTCGCCTATTGGTTATTCCCCTACAGGCGAAATCTTCAACTTAAATTATGATGAAGTGGCACGAGAAGTTGCTATTCAAATGAAAGCAGACAAACTCATTTTTTTTACGAAAGAAAAAGGCATGACGGATCTAGATGGTCATTTAGTTCGCGAATTATCGCCTGATAAAATACATGAAATCGCTTTATCCGAAGATAATAAAACATTGGTGACGCATGCTTTTTCCAGTTGTGAAATGGGCGTTCATAATTGTCATTTGTTGAGCTATGAGGAAGAGGGCGCCCTTTTAACCGAGCTTTATACGCGAGAAGGCTCTGGCACTTTAATTTCTTTGATGCCTTATGAAGGAATACGTCAAGCAGAGATTGGCGATGTGGGTGGGCTTTTAGAATTAATTCAGCCGCTTGAAAAAGAGGGCGTGCTTGTTAAGCGCTCACGGGAAAGGTTGGAGCAGGAAATTGAGCATTTTTGTGTGATTGAGCGGGGTGGCATGGTCGTAGGTTGTGCGGCTCTTTACCCTTTTCCTTCTGACAATATGGGTGAGTTGGCTTGTTTAGTGGTGCATCCGGATTATCGGGAAATGAATCGCGGTCAGAAAATGTTGCGCTTTATTGAGCTTAAAGCAAAAGAACTTATGTTAAGCCGCATTTTTGTTTTAACGACACACACGGCACACTGGTTTATTGAAAACGATTTTATAAAAGGGCAAACAGATGAGCTGCCTAAAGAAAAAAAACAGCTGTATAACTATCAGCGAAGCTCTCAGGTGTTTTTCAAGCAGATAAGCTAAGTTTTATATCCCTTCGATTGAGCGTTTTAAAATGACTTTGAGATTTAATTTATCCCAGTGTATTGAAGATATTCAGCCATTTCATGTAATGGATATTTTGCAAAAAGCAAAAATATTAGCGTCTCAAGGGCGCGAAATTATTCATATGGAAGTGGGTGAACCCTCCTTTTCAACGCCGCTGCCTATTTTACAAGCAGGCATGAAAGCGCTTTCGCAAGACCTAACAAAATATACGCCAGCTAAAGGATTACTTCCGCTTCTTGAGGCGATTAAAAACCACTATTTAATAGCGTATCAAACGCAAATAGCGCTCAACCAAATTGTTGTAACCCCTGGTGCCTCAGGCGCAATTTTAGCTGCGCTTGCGTTAATATTAAATGAAGGGGAGGGCGTGATTTGTACCGATCCAGGTTACCCTTGTAATAGGCATATTGTCTCTTTATTGAAAGGCAAAGCTTTATCTGTTTATTTGCGAGAAGAAAATAATTATCAGATACAGCAAGAGGATCTTGATCAGCTATGCACAGTATTTGAAAGGGAAAATAATAAAAAAGTGCGCGCATTATTGCTTGCAAGTCCGTCTAATCCTTTGGGAGTTATTATTAGCCCTAATGAGTGGAAATCGCTTGTTTTATGGGCTGAGAAAAATAAAGTAATGATTATTTCAGATGAAATCTATCAAGGGCTTCACTATGACGAGCCTGCGCATAGCGCGCTGGAATTTTCGAGCAATGTTATCGTGATAAATAGCTTTTCAAAATACTTTGGGATGACAGGTTGGCGCCTTGGTTGGTTGGTCGTCCCTCCTTACTTTTCTGAAAAATTAGATCGTCTTGTTCAGAATGTTTTTTTGGCGCCAAACACGGTATCTCAGTATGCAGCCTGCGCCGCATTTACAGAGGATACTAAGATTATTTTGGAAGAAAGACGTCTTATACTTAAAGCAAATAGAGATTTTTTGTGTGCTGAATTAACCTTGTTAGGTTTTCATTTTTTGCAGCCGCCGATGGGTGCTTTTTACGTCTATGTAGATGTTTCAAAGTGGGGATTGTCGGGTGAAATTTTCTGTCAGCGTGCGCTTAATGAAGCTGGTGTTGCGCTCACGCCTGGAATTGATTTTGGTTTTTTTAAGGCTGAAAATAAAGTGAGATTTTCTTTTGCTGGCGACTTTATGCAAATTAAAAAGGGGTTAGAAAAACTAACCCCTTTTTTAGAAAAGCTCACAGTGACCTGTTCTGACCACTCATAGTAGGCATGCGATAAACGGTTAAACTTGACTCAGATTAATTATAAATTAAGGGTGAGGTTTAATTATACCGTTGTTCGGCGATTATCTATCGACATGCGAACTTCTATCTGCGTGTGATGTGATTTTTCACCTGCTAAGTAAGCAATACATAAATCTTCCATATCTTTTCTAGAAGGGATGTCAAAAGAAAAAGATTGGCGGCTAACTTGTTCCCAAAGATTCATAATCCTCAGCGCAGTACCGCTAGGCGCCGCACAAATAGGTTTGTTCATAAAAATAGCATGTAACCCAAAACGATCTTTTGGTGTAACTTTCGATAGAATCGAGAGCATATCTTCCAAATTGGTAAAAGGTTTAAAGCCTTTTTTTATTTCTTGTTCTGCTAGTTGAATGGAGGCCTCGCTAGGGGCTATGGGTGTCAATGCACCTCTTCCGGTACGATGTTGGCGATACTCAACCCCAAAAGGGTTTTGCAGCCAATCTTGTTGTGGGTATCTATTTCTAAAAGTATTTAATTCATCATTAATCGTTTTATCGCGACTCCATGAACCACCCAACGCATTAAAAAAAGATTTTGTTATTTCATTTTGATGATCCGGACCTAAAGCGTTATGCTCAAGTATTTGCACATCAGCCCAAACAGTCTCGACTGATGGTTTTTCTATTTCTTTTCTTAAATTCAAGGCATATTTTTCATTTATTTCATTAAAAAAGATATTTAGTCTTTCTTTAAAAGGCTGGCTCTTACGTAACGTCCAGGCTTGAATTAGGTTCTCTTGTGTTTCACTTTGCATATCATGAAATGGTAGGGTGTATCCATTCAAAGAATAATCACATAAAGGTCTTGTTTTGCTTAAAGAGGGATGTTTATCTGCATAATTAAAATAGATCTCAGCATCATAGTCCACTAATGCACTCCCTAAGCTCTCGCTTTCTTTTAATAAAAAAGGCGCATTATTTTCATATTTAGCTTTTATCTCATCGTTCTGATAACAAGGAGAAGAAATAATGCTAAGACACGTATCTAGACTAAATAGCTCAATATTTTCTTCTATCAGCTTTAAAAACCCATTCGAATTTGTATCTAACGCTTGCATAGAATTTGTTAAATTATGAGCCTGCATTTCTCTTTTCAATAAATCAAGCATTAACCCGCCAGAGTCTTCTTTTGAAGAAGTAAGTTTGAAATTAATCCCTGACTTTAAAAGAGCTTTTACGGCTATCCTGGCTGTGCTAATTAAACGCGCTGATTCAATTACATTGATTTCATCAGGGTAGTTAACTTCAGGAAGTGAAGCAGCATTTCTTAATTTGTTAGCAATAGATACATAATTAAAACTATTAAGCGTATTAACCGAAGCATTAGAGGACAGTTCCAAATCATGCGGTAAATCAGCTTTGATAAAATGACCTTGCTGATAAGAGTAGGTAATCAGTGTTTGAGCCATTTGGTGCTTTATTTTATTAAAGATTATTTCTTGCTCTTCGTGTGTTAATGGCGCTTCATTTTTTTTCTGTAAAATGGCATTTTTCGCATCCAGAAACTCAACTATTAATGGATGTTTTGTTCCTAAAATATCAAACTCAACGAGAATACTCTGACGAATCATTTGAAATTTATTGGCAAATAGATTCGCATTTTTAAATTTTAAAATGACTTCATTTTTATTTTCAGGATGTTGAATATGGCCAATTTCAAGGCCTTCTACCTCCCAAGGAAATAATCTGCCTACAAATTCATTATGGCGTAACCCTTCTTTAGCAAAAAAAGTGTAATGCGAAAGGAGTTCTTGTTGCATTTGAGCATGTAAATTTTCTCCGATTACCTCAAAGTAACTTTCTTCACCCTGAGGGGATTTTTGCAAGTAATTTTCAAATTTTTGACAAGCTTCCACAATTTTTGGTGATTCTATTGTTTTATTGGTACTCACTAAGAACTGTACGTATTTTTGCTGAGATTGAAAAATGAGGCTCTGTTGTTCTTCTGAAACATTTATTTTGGAATGGCTAACGACAAATTCGCGTAATTGCGCGCCTTTTTCTGGAATAGCATGTTTTATTTTCTGTATTAATTCAGATCCTTTTTGATAAAGCTGTGGTCCTTGCATATTGTCATGTAAAGCATATTCCGAATATTTCCCAAAAAAACCTTTTTTTATGCCATTGCGGATCACATCTTGTTCCCAATTTTCTTGGGAAACTTTGCCAAACTTTAAGAATCGACTATGTAGATTTTGATCAATAGTTTTGTTTTCGGCATCATACGAATCAATTAAGTCGCCGGTACGGAAAGTATGCAAACTAGCAGGCCATTCGAGGACTAATGATGTGCCTAAGCGGCAATCAGTATTTATTTCAGTGGGTGAAAATACTAAATTAGGACAGCCACCCCATTTTTTTTTCGTTACTTCAGGTACCTGCACTGATGAGATGGTTGAATACCGTGTTCCACCTTGCGGAAAGATGGCTGTGGCAGGCGTGGTAAGCACGTTAATGTCATCACGACGATTAGCTAAAATCCACATTTCGCCTTCAGCATTACGAGTGACAGTTCTCAGCAACTTAAAGTCGCTAACGCTACTACGCATGCTCTGGGCATGCAGGGCTGCTCTAGGAGATATTGCAAGATCTAACGCATTGATCCTGTTATAAGAAGGGACGTCTTGATATGCATGACCTAAAAAATTTGAACGAATAGAGGCTGATTGATTATGTTGCATATTTTTATTGTGCTTTGATGGTTTAGAGTGATTTTGTTCAATAATTACACACTATTTCTGTTGATAACTCAAAAATACTTTGATGAAGGTGAGGCTTGCATAAATAATATTAAATTAATACTATACGGCTTTATAGTATCGCTAAAAGCTAAGCAGCAAGCGTGTTATGGAACAATGATCAAATATTAAGATCAGGCCTATCGTAAATCTTTAAATATAATAGTGGAAATTCAATGAGCTTCTCTCTAGCTAGCATCCCGAAATTAACTCAATGGCGAAATCTTTTTGCAGGCTGCACATTGCGTCAAAAAGAAGCTGGCTCATTGGTTCAAATGGAGCCTCTTTTAAGCCTAGAAGAAAAAAGCCAGATAAGAAGAGATGAAGGAATGGTGGATGCTAGAAGGCCACCTGTTTCATTTGGGCATATCTTTAGAGTAAGCAGAGCTTTTCAATGGAGGTTGAGATCATGCGATGAGACCACAAGCGATAATGCAACTAATATAAGCCCTCCTGATGATAACAACGAGATTAATCGTGAGGTTAATCAAGAGACCTTCCAAGAGGTAGAGTTAGCTAACAGTACCGGTCTTAACGAGACAGAAGATCCTAAGGAGCGCCTGTATAAGTACATGATCAACGCAGCTGGTGTTTTTAACGCTAATTTAACTAGTGTAACTAGCAAGAAAAAATGTCTGATAATGCTTTCTTCAATTCTCAAGAACCCTCTTTTTTTTAAATCACTAACATTGAGTCAGCATGAAGAAATCATAGGCTTAATTAATAAAACCCTTGTTACAACTCCTCAGCATGCTGAGTTTGTATATGAAGAGTTACTCGCGCCTTTGCTCGATAGTAATACGCCTAATATGAAACCTTACCGTGAGTTTTTGCTCGAAGGTTTTATTACTATGCTTGGAGAGTCTGAGCAGAGTGAAGATAAGCAGGTAGTTCTAAAAAACAATTTAATTCTAAATAAACTGATTAATACACCAACATTTTTAGCGTCACTTACATCTAAACAACATCAGAAACTTGCTGCTATTTTTCAATCTAGAATTACAGCGCCTATGAATTCAGGGTTATTTAGGCGTGATGCCAAAGTGGCAAATGTTCTCGTCAAGCAAAGAGATGTCTACATTGCTTTCGCCGGTATAATATTTATCAACGGATATTTTTCTAAAATTTCCTTGGGTGATCGTAAGATTTGGATAAGTAGTATGAATACGGTCATCTCTGAGCTATATGCATCTTCAGTGTTTGTAACCGACTTAGATGCCCGTAGAAATTTTATTTTAAACCTAAGTCAAAAGACTGTTTTTGAATCAAAAACTAAGTTATGTACTCTGCTAAATTTTCTTAAAAAGGGCCTTATAACGTATAAAAATACACTTGAAAGCAGATCATCTAGTGGGAATGAAAAAACAAGTCTGGAGGATGCGATTCAAACTTTGGATTTCTATCTTTTTCAAATTAAAGCTAAAAAAGACAAGGAAAGGGGAATAGCGGTTAGCGAGAATGATGACGATACTTGGCTTCTCTCTGCTTCTAGCTGGAGTACCTCTGTCAATAGCTTTTTGAGCATTTCTGATGATGATTCGAGCATTTCGAGCATTTCTGATGATGATTCGAGCATTTCGAGCATTTCTAGTTATAGTTCGAGAGCGAGGTATTAAAAAATACACCATGTGCGCTTGACGTGATTTGCTTCTAAAAACAGGCGCTTCTTTGTTGGTTGGTTCTCTTGGAGAGACCTTTCCCATTTGCTTAGGAGCGCTTGAGTTTTAAAAGAACGATATGTCGAGCTTAGCTTAATCTAATGAAATACGACCCAGAGGATGAATGCTTATATCCGGTGTTAGCTCCTGATAGGACAGTACTGGTAGCGTTGGTAATTCTTTTTCAATAATCACGCGCACGTAACGTCTTATATCCAAAGATGTGAGTAACACAGGTTTAGATGAAAGCTTGGTAAGATCGCCGACGTTAAGTTTAACGCTTGATACAATTTTCTCGTTCGTGACAGGATCAATCGCTAAATAAGAGCCTGCGGAGGTTTGGCGAATCGCATTACGAATAACATTTTCAAGATCCTGATCAATCAAATAAGCAGGCAGAATATTCTGGCCATTACTATATTTATAGCTGATATAACGTTTTAAAGAGCTTCTAACATATTCAGTGAGCAGAACCACTTCTTTTTCTTTTTGTGCCCATTCAATGAGAGATTCCAGTATCTTTTTAAGGTTTCTAATAGATATCTCTTCATTCACTAAGCGTTGAAATATTTCGGCAATTTTTTGAGTGGGTAATAAACGCTGAACTTCTTTAACAAGTTCGCCAAATTTTTCTTCAACTTGCGCCAGCAATTGCTTCGTTTCTTGTAGTCCCATAAATTCGCCGGCGTAGCGTTTCAAAATAAGAGAGATATGGTAGGTGAGAACTTGTGGGAGTTCTAAAAACTGAATTTTACCCTGTGATAGCGTCTCTTTTTGTTCTTTCGGCACCCATGTAACGGCATGATGGGGTAGAAATTGATTTTCAGCTTGCTTACCAAAGCCCAAAATTTTAAGCTCATCAAGTTGGTTAATAACCATTACATGGCCTGGACGTAGTTCACCGTTAGACATGGGCGCTTCGTGAAGGAAAATATTGTAACTATAGGCTTTAGTCTTTTGCGTATAGTGCAAATGAATGCCTGGAAACGGTACGCCTAAATCCATATAAAGTGTTTTTCTAACATTTGAAATTTCTTCGTTTAACTCTTTAAGATCAAGTACTTTTTCGACGCTTTGATCAATTTCTACGATGATAGGAACGGTTACTTCAAACGGTGCATCACCGCCTGCGGTACTGCCCTTTGGATTTTTGCCACCCTCATGAGAAGTGGTGAAGCCTAGATTCTCTTCTCCGGTAAGTTCTTTTTTCTTGTTTGCGCGGGTAATAAAATAGCTGCCTAAACCAGTCGCTAAAGATAAACCTAAAAATGTTACCCATGGCAGCCCTGGCACTAGAGCAAATACAAATAACATGCCGCTTGCGACCATCATTGCCAGTGGTTTTTTAGCAACCTGAGAGGTAATAGCACTTCCAAGATCTGTTTCATCTTCTCCTGTTACGCGTGTAACGATAATACCCGCTGCAATTGAAATAATAAGCGCTGGAATTTGAGCAACTAAGCCATCGCCAATGGTTAAAATGGCGTAATGGTGTAGTGCATCGCTAAAGCTCATTTCTTGCTGTAGCGTGCCAATGGCAAGGCCACCAATAATATTAACAAAGATAATAATTAAGCTTGCAATGGCATCACCCTTAACAAACTTCATTGCGCCATCCATGGATCCGAAGAGTTGGCTTTCTTTTTCAACTAATTTTCGGCGGCGTTTTGCTTCATCTAAATCAATTGTGCCCGCTCTCATATCTGCATCAATACTCATTTGCTTTCCGGGCATGCCATCTAATGAAAAGCGCGCGCCCACTTCTGCAACCCGTTCAGCACCTTTAGTAATAACAATGAACTGAACAATGGTAATAATTAAGAAAATAACGAGACCTACCACTAGGTTGCCGCCCACGACAAGATTACCAAAAGTTTCAATAATATCGCCCGCTTCTCCATCCAGCAAAATCAGCCTAGTCGTTGCGATAGACAAAGAAAGCCGTAAAAGTGTGGTTAAAAGTAGAATAGTTGGAAAAGCAAGCAGTTCTAAGGGAGATGTCATGTAGATAGCAACCATCAGCAAAATAATGGCGATACTAATGTTTGTTCCTATTAGGATATCAATGAGAAAGGTGGGCAATGGTAGGATCATCATAAAGATGACCATTACCACGCCAATTGCAATTGCAATATCGCTCCTGAAGTTGAGCTGATTAAGCCAGGCGAAATTTCTTTTCATTATCGTGTACCTCTAAAATCAAGAAACTTAAAAAACAGTTTTCTTGCGGTGCTATGCTCATTAAGTTTACTGGCAATTAAGCCTTGTAATACCGATAGATAGTAAAGATCTGGATTATCTTCTGTTGTTGTTTGTATGACTTTGCTGCACAGCTTGCTTGCTTTTTTGTAATCTTCAGCGAGGTAATAAGCCATAACTAAATTTTTGGCTGCATCAAACATATCGACTTGTTCCTCTAAAACCCACTCAAGCAAAGCAATCGCTTTAAGTGGCTTATTGTATTGAATGAATACATGGGCTGTAGCAACAAGCCATTCTGCTTCTTCAGTTTTCAACATTTATTTTTCTTCTTTGTTTCATAAGTGGAATCTAATTTTTTCTTAAGGTGAGTAAGTGATTATTGAGCTGCTCTAAATTTGTTTCCATTTCGATTAGAATCTGTGCAGCTTGTTCTGGTATTTTTTCCTCATTGCCTGCACTGTTTTTATGCCTGCGCTTAGTTAAGCGGTTAAAAATTTGGTAATAAAATAGGGGCGAAGTAATCTCTTGGCGGACGTTAGGTTTGAGCCACTTTAGTAACTCTTGATCTAAAGTGCTGTGATGGCCAAAGTAGGCGTCTGTTTTAAAAACAATTTTATTGCCTGAGGCAAAAAAATTACCTTGAGCTCCCTCATTACTTTTAATGCTTTCTTTTCTGTTTTCTTCAGGAATAAGGCTGTCTCTTCCTCTTGAAAACCCCTGAATACTTTGATTGTTAGCAATATTTTTATCCATAAATAACCTAGTTCATTAGTGATCGCTGAAGTGTTTCTTTTTGTTTGATTAGTAACTCAAACACATTGACAATTTGATTGGGCGTTACCGCTTCCTCATTCATTTTTATCGATAAAACAATGTGTTTTTCGCCCATTAAGCCTGTGCGCAATTCTTGTGGATAATGTAGGTCGGGTGACGTGGCAAGCAGGGTTTGGTGGCATGCTCTGTCAATATCAAATGCATCTACCTCAAAAACGTAAAAAGAAAATAAACTATCTTGACTATATTCAAGATTAAATACGTCGCCCCCTTCTAGCGCAAAAGCAAATATGCCGTTATTTGTTGGAATCAGTTTGTTGATGCCAATCATTTCACCAAAAGAAGTAATGGCGTCTAAAATATGAGGAGATAAGGCGTTCATGAATTTCTCAGCTCCTGTATCGAATAGCTGCCCACCGCGTCGCCAATAGACATCAGTAATTTGTCCCGCGTTTTTATATCTGCATAAAGAGCCAAGGGTAACGCTCGAAGTATTTCTTTTGTTTTATTTAAGATAGGAATCATCTCTTTTGTCTCTTGTGCGTCAAATGTGCGCAAATATTTATCAACCTCAAGTTTGCTGAGCCATTGTTTTTCTGTCATATCTAATAAACTTACCATTAGGTCATGAGTTGTAATTGTAAGTCCGCATTTAAAATACTTTCTTGATTGATCAATTAATTGTTTTGTTTGGCGATAAACTTGTTTAAGAGAAGCAAGATTATATAAGTCAGTAATAATTGTGCCGAGTTGGTTTTTTGATATAGAACTATTTAAAATTTGTATATCAGTTGAGACTGATTTAGAAAGAAAATTCATTGAATCATCTAATTTATCAGCACCAAATTTTTCAAGAATATACTTTAAAAGTTCTTTAGGCGTTTTGTAGCGTAGTATCGTACTGCGATAAAACTGCTTTAATACTTCAGCGCTTACTGCAAACTTAGCGGCATATTCTTGCGTCGCTTCAGCAATGTTGAGTCCTGCACGAATATCTGCCGTTTTTGTATCCATTAGTAGAATCAATTCTTCATTTGCTGCGCCAATTAGTTTAGAGAATTTTTCAAAATCACCCATACCTAAATTGGAAGAGCGATTTAATGTGGCTAAAAAACGCAATTTTAAAACTTGCAAGGCGAGATATTGATCGCTCGAATCTGAAAAAGATTTTTTGAGATCAGTCATCATTTGTTGTGGATCTTTATTTTCCTTGAATAACTGCTGAATTAATTTTTCCAGCGTATCCTTTTGTTGCGGCGTGAATTTTTTAAGTAGATTTTCTGTATCGCTTTCGTGAAGGTCTTCAACAACAACTTGGATATCTTCGTCATTTTTTTGGGTGCGTTTGCCGGCATTCCTGCCAAGTTTACTAGATATCCCAATAGAGAGCTCTTCCATTGAGTTTTGCATAATTGACTGTGGGCTAGCATGCTGCTGAACTTGCTTGCCATTAAATTGCCCTTTCAGCATTTCGGATACTGAACCAGGCGTAGCATGTAATGGCTGAGCAGTGAAAGCTTGTAAATTAGCTCTTTTATTTGTGCCAGAAATCGGATCAATTGCCATAAAAATACTTCTATCTATTTTGTGTCAAAAAGTTAACTTTTTTGCATTGTTACTAAGTCAATGATTGCGCACGATCAAAAAACGAGCAGTTATATTTAATTTTAAGTGAAGCTGTGAGTTTGGTTGGATTATATTTGAATAAGAGACTCAAATCGGTAATGTCTTGATGTTATTCCTGTAAGCCAATGTAATTAAAAAACCGCTCTGTCCTTTGGTTTTGTCCTAACAAAAAGCTGGCGATTAGTAACAATGTAATTCTCTTGGGTCATTATAATAAAGCAAGTCTTGTTTAGTTGCAGGCTAAGCTATTAATAATGAGTGATTTTAAATCAGGATTGTGTAATGCAGGTTGTATGCATGAGTATTTTTAAAAATATATTGAGAAAAATAGAACAAGAAATGCCTTTTCTGATTATGAAAAAATCAGATGATGGCTTAATGGTGGAATTTGTGATTGATGTGAACACTTCTGTTCAATTAAATAATGATGAGCGCTGGGTTTATCTTGAAGCGGAAATTCTTTGTCTATCTGAGTGGGATCAATTGGCTTCAGTGTTTCAAGTAGAGTTACTACGTCATGCTTATCGTTTAATGTCAGTTGATTCTGCCTTAATTTATTTAGATAAAACATCAAATGTTATTAAATTATTCCGTTCGGTCTCTTCATTAGATTCCTTTAAATTTGATGAGGTTTTTTGGCGGTTTCTTTCTTTGCTTCGGGCTTATCGAGCTGTTTGTGAGGGTATTCTTGCTGAAGAGCATAAAGTTAAAAATAATGTCGTTATAGGTAACACGGTATGATACGCAAAACGATTTTTAAAGGTCGTGATCATAAAAAAAGAATTTTATCTTGTTTGATGGGTTTGTTTTTAGGCTGTTTCCAGATTGTTTTTATTCAGCCTATATTTGCTGCTGAAAAATGGGAAGGGAAAAGCTTCAGTCATTTCTCGCAAAATGAACCATTAATTGATGTGCTACAAAGTTTTTCGTCAGGCTTAAATATGCCTATTCAGTTTTCAGAAAAAGCGGCAGCAAGAAAAGATGTCGTCAATGCTAAATTTGAGCATGTTGATGCTGACAATTTTTTAAAAGAGATGGAGTCTTTGTATCGTATTACCTGGTATTTCGATGGCAATGTGCTATATATTTATAATTCAGATGAAGTGCGTTCTGATGTTCTTCATCTGAATTATTTAACTTCAGATAAATTGAAGAAAATTCTTCAGCAGTTGGGTGTTTATGATGATCGTTTTCAGTGGAAAAATATGCAAAGTGGGGCCATTTTATTTGTCTCAGGGCCGCCACGTTATGTTGAGTTAGTTTTAAGCATTGCACGTTTGCATGATGAGACTGTCCATGATCAGCGATCATCTGATTTCAAAGCAAAAATTTTCCCTCTGAAATATGCCTGGGCGGGTGACCGTACGATTGCTTTTCGCGAAAGAGAGGTGACCATTCCAGGTGTTGCAACGACTTTAAAAAGAATTTTAGGCGTTAACCGTAATGGTTCTAATGGTGGTGCCCAGCCTGCGCAGCAAGCTCAGGCGAAGAGCGGACTTTCAGGGTTGGGGAAAAAAGGGGATAGCAGGCCTGAGCTAGATGCAAGTTATGAATCATCCTTGCAAGGTCAGTCACCTTACGCTCAAGGTATGGTATCGACAGGCGCTTATATTGAAGCGAATACCTTTCAAAACTCGGTGATTGTTTATGATTTAGCTTCTCGTCTCGAGATGTATGCTGAGCTGATTGCAGGGCTTGATGTGCCGATGGAACAGCTTGAAATTGAAGTATCCATTATGGATGTGAATACAACGCGCTTATCTGATTTGGGCGTTGATTGGCGTTATCAAAAAGATAATAGTTTTGTTGACTTTGGAAGCCCTGCCAGCCTTCCTTTTGGTGCGCAAAATGGCGTAGGTCTGAATTTTGGTGATGTATTGAACCCTAATGCTATTTTGGCGCGAGGTGGCGATCATTTATTGGGTCGTGTGCGTCTTTTATCTCAGGAGGGGGATGGGCAGGTGCTATCACAACCTAAGGTGTTGACAATGAACAATGTCGAGGCTGTGATTGATAACAGCACCACTTTTTATGTGAAATTGGAAGGAAAAGAGGATGTAAGCCTTGTACCTATTTCAGTGGGTACCATCTTGAGAGTGAACCCAAGAATTGTGCAAGAAGTGGATCGTAGACAGATTAGTCTTGACGTTATTATTGAAGATGGTCAGGTAGACGATACCGTCGAGAAAAGAGTGGATGATTTGCCCAGAGTGAATAAGACAACCATAAATACTCAGGCAGTTATTGATGAGAATGATAGTCTTTTAGTCGGTGGTTATTTTTATGATGCGCAATCAAGCACTAATTCAAAAGTGCCATTTTTAGGGGACGCGCCGTTAAAAATAATCCGCACCTTATTTAGTAATGAGAAGAAGAATCGTAAGAAAATAGCGCGACTTTTTATGATTACACCCAGAATCATTTCTGGCTTTAGTGGCTCCAGTGATGTGCAGAACTTAAAGAAGCGAATTGATAGATCTAAATCATTTGATGATCTTGAGTATCGTAAGCCTTCTCCGATTCTTTACGATTAATTTTTTCCTGGCGGGTGGATTATCAACCATTTGGATGCTTCAATTAACTAACAATACTGATCAAAAAATAAACAATACATGGTTATTTTGATTGATATTCTGTTGGTACGAAGCATTGAAAGTGGTGAAGTTTATGCACAGGTTTTTGGCTTTTCTTTTTTCTTTTTTAGTCTCTTTTAGTTTGTCTGCGCAAGAGTTTTACTCCCCCAAAGAGGTCTTTAATTTAATCGAGTTTGTTAAAAGTGATTTTTGGGGTAAAGCGATTCTGCCTAATGGTCGATTTGTTCGCCCTATTAATTGGCAAGAGCAGAATAGTTTGATTATACCTTTTGATGAGGCTGCCCGTATTGTCAAGGCTGCCGTCCCTGCAAGTTATGGCTTTTTCTGTGGTTTAGACTGGAAAGCTTACTTTATTAAATTCACTAAAAAAGAACGTGAGCGAAAAGTATGGTCTGATCGACAGATGGCTTTCATTCTTTATCTTTTTTCCGCCTCAAAAGATCAGGCACTCCAAAGGCTAAATACCGAGCAAGTCAGTTGTGGGGAGGATTTTAAAAGATTTTCTTATAAAACACTAACGCAGGCTAGGCTCTCCATCTTGTTGAAGTCTCAGAGTTAACGGTTGGGATTTCAATCCCTAATTTTTCGGACAGTTCATCAATGGTGCCTTTTAAAATTCCTTTGGCTTCAAAGCCTTCCTCAATAAGATCTTCTAAGTAAATTTTGTTGTAGTAAAAAGCCATTGGGATATCGATCAGGGAGTGTGCCATCTGTATAGCAATGGCTAGATTTGAATTGCCCTTAAATAGAATGCTTGCAATAACGACAAGCACAAAATGAGCAAGAAATAGTAAAAGCGCCCATCGCCAATGAAACCTAAAAACAGGGACGAGCACGCCGAAAAATAACATTGGCCAACAAAAGCCAATTGCAACTTCTCTAGAGATTTGCGTTTTTGGATTTTCAAAAAATAGTTTATTAAATGCCACTTTACGTTAGCGCTCCCACAAAATAAAACAACATAATAAGCGGACAGTTAAGGTAAGCGTTTTTAGGTTTTATTTCAAATGCTGATTAACTGCTGTTATTTCTTTTATGCTAAGTAGGCCTGCGGCTTCCTGTAATTTGAGAGTGTTGAGAACAAAATCGTATCTTGTATGAGCATAATCTTTCTTTGCGCCTAGCAGCGTTCGTTGTGCGCTAACAACATCAACAATGTTTCGTGTGCCTACTTGGTAACCTGCTTGTGTTGCATCAAGTGCGCTTTGTGCAGATTGAATGCTTTGTTTGCGAGCCATAATTCGTTCTTTGTCAGCAGCAATACTGCGATAAAGATTGCGTACGTTTTGCGTGATAATTCTTCTGCTTGCTTCCAGTTGGTCAAGGCTTGCTAAGTATTGATATTGAGCTTCACGAACAACAGAGGCCGTCCCCCCGCCTTGATAAATAGGGATGTTCAGCTGTAAGCCAATTTTTGTCGTGTCGGTATCTGGTTGAGAAAACCCATTAAAGTATCCAGTAGATTGAGAGTAGCTACTCTCAACTGAAATAGTGGGTAGGTGAGCTGATTTCGCTGATTTTTTTGCAAATCGACTACCTTCTACGGCAAAGGCTTGCGCTTTCATCTCTGGGCTGTTTTTCAATGCATATTCTGTCCACCAAGAGGCATTATTTAAAGGTAGTTTTGCCTCGAATGATTCAGAGAATTCCATGATCTCATGGATAGATTGTCCGCAAAGGGTGCTTAGTTGCTCAAGAAAAATATCAACATCATTTTCAGCAACAATAAGCCCAACTTGTGATAAATCGCGAGCGGCTCTCGCTTCGTGCATATCCGTAACAGCGGTAAGACCCACTTTAAATCTTTGTTCAGCTTGTTCTAGTTGTTTTTCAAGTGATTTATTTTCCGCTTCAGCAAAATCAAGATTTCGTTTTGCTTTTAAGACTAAAAAATAAGCCTCCGATACTCTAACAATTAAATTCATTTGTTTTGAGAGTTGCTGGCTGTCTAATTGATTATATTGTTTTTGTGCTTGTTTAAATTTAAACCATTTATCAAGCGCAATAAGAGGCTGTGTGAGTTGCAAGGTTGCGGAGTGACTATTCGAGGCTTCTGTGGGAGCACCTGCATAATTAATGCGGTTTTTTGCTGTATCAGCATAAGCATTGATAGAGGGCCGTAACTGTGCTCGGCTCTGCGCTAATATTTCTTTATTAGCTAGCGTTTGTTTTTGAATAACATTCCATTCAGAATCATTTTCTAGAGCAAGAATCAGCGAGTCTTCAAGATTAATTCTCTTATGTGCAAGCTGTTCCGCTCCCAGTGTAACCCTAGGCATAGCAATGCAGCCAATAAAAGCAAACAATAAAGCGGCAGTACATTGCGGGTGTTTTTTTAAGAAAAATCGTATGGGGTTTTTCGTATTGTACTGATTCATTTGCGCTTCCTTCGTTACTTTGGTAGATCCAGATTCGATGATATGATGCGGGTGAGCTTTTGTCACAGTGTAGTTTTTTGCTGTTGAGAGTAAAAGGTTATTTGTTTTATTATTTTTGTGAATTATTTTTGTGAATTTTATTTTTTTATTAGGTAAAAAAGATGTCGCATCAGCAAGATGAGTGGTTAGAAAGTGCCGTTCTCGATCAATCCGTATGTGAGCCTTTTCCTGGCTCGAAAAAAGTTTATGTCGAAGGATCCTCGTCAAATGTGCGCGTACCAATGCGTGAAGTATCTCTGAGTGCTACGCCTTCTCAGCATGGTGCTGTTGAAAATCATCCTATTTGGTTGTACGACACTTCTGGTGTTTATACTGATCCTTCTGTCGTTGTTGATATTACAAAAGGTTTGCCGCCTCTTAGAAAGGAGTGGACTTGTCAGCGTGGTCACGTTGAGCTTTTATCTGAATCATCCTCTTCTTTTGCGCAAAAGCAAACGAATGATATTCGTGCTGCTAGCGTGCAATTTCCTCATGTTAAGCAGCCTTACCGCGCAAAAAGTGGGCGGGGATTAACGCAGATGTACTACGCAAGAAACGGCATTATTACCGAAGAAATGGAGTTTATTGCGATTCGTGAAAATATGCGAATAGATGCCATTCAAGATCAGGAGCTTTTGAAATCTCACCGCAACGCTAAGCACGGTCTTGAGAAAATTACGCCTGAGTTTGTTCGTAAAGAAGTGGCAGAAGGTCGCGCTGTAATTCCTGCCAACATTAATCATCCTGAGTTAGAGCCTCAGATTATTGGTAGAAACTTTTTAGTTAAAGTGAATGCAAATATTGGAAACTCTGCGGTTACTTCGTCAATTCAGGAAGAGGTTGCCAAAATGATTTGGGCAACACGTTGGGGCGCAGATACCGTTATGGATCTTTCAACAGGTAAAAATATTCACCAAACGCGAGAGTGGATTATTCGTAATTCACCCGTACCAATTGGTACGGTGCCTATTTATCAGGCGCTTGAAAAGGTAGGCGGCATTGCTGAAGATCTAAATTGGTCTATTTTTAAAGACACGTTGATAGAGCAGGCTGAGCAGGGCGTTGATTATTTCACCATACATGCAGGCGTTTTGCTTCGTTATGTCCCAATGACCGCCTCACGTGTAACAGGTATCGTATCTCGTGGCGGCTCTATTATGGCTAAGTGGTGTTTGTCTCATCACAAAGAAAATTTCCTCTACACTCACTTTGAGGAAATTTGTGAAATTATGAAGGCGTATGACGTTACTTTCTCTTTGGGGGATGGCTTGAGGCCGGGATCCATTGCGGATGCAAATGATGAGGCGCAGTTTGCTGAATTGCGCACGCTAGGTGAGCTGACGAAAGTTGCTTGGTCGCATGATGTTCAGGTAATGATCGAAGGTCCCGGGCATGTGCCGCTTCACTTGATTAAAGAAAATATGGATGAGCAGTTAAAGTGGTGTCATGGTGCGCCTTTTTATACTTTGGGCCCATTAATTACTGATATCTCGCCTGGATATGACCATATTTCCTCAGCCATTGGTGCGGCCGTGATAGGTTGGCTAGGGACTGCTATGCTGTGTTATGTAACGCCTAAAGAGCATTTAGGGCTGCCTAATAAAGAAGATGTTAAGCAAGGGCTTATTGCTTATAAAATTGCAGCACATGCTGCTGATTTGGCAAAGGGGCATCCTGCGGCTCAGATTTGGGATAATGCGCTTTCTAAGGCACGTTTTGAGTTTCGTTGGCAGGATCAGTTTAATTTAGCAATTGATCCTTACACTGCTAAAGCGTATCACGATGAAACGCTGCCTAAAGAGGCGCACAAATTAGCGCATTTTTGTTCAATGTGTGGGCCTAAGTTTTGTTCTATGAAAATTACGCAGGAAGTGCGTCTTTATGCTCAGCAGAAAGGTGTTGAATCACAAAAAGCGCTGGATACAGGTATGAGTGAACAAGCACTTGCTTTTCGGGCTCAGGGTTCTGAAATTTATGAAGAGGTTTAAGTAAGAATGAAGAATGGCTCAAGGATTAGCGCCCGCAACTATACGTCACAGGATGTGGAAGTTATAAGAACTGATTTAGCCTATAGCGGTTTTTTTCAGCTTCGTAAATATTGGCTGAAGCACCGTCTGCTTCAGACGGGTGGCTGGAGCAAAGAGATTCTTCGTGAGTGCTTTATTCGCCCTCAGGCTGTTTCGGTGCTTCCTTATGATCCTTATGAGGATGCAGTTATTTTAATTGAGCAATTTCGTGTGGGAGCGCTAGCTCAACCAACGGGTCCTTGGCAGCTAGAGCTGGTGGCGGGGATCGTTAAAAAAGATGAAAAGCTTGATGAGGTTGCCATAAGAGAGGCTTACGAAGAGACTGGATGTTCTGTGATGGATTTGGAGTACATTGCAAGCTATCTATCTAGCCCTGGTGGTAGCAGTGAAAAAGTCACGCTGTATTGTGGTGGGATTGACTCTCGAGGATTGGGCGGCATACACGGCTTATACGAAGAGGAAGGCGAGGATATCTGGGTTCAGGTTTACTCTAGGGAGGAAGCGCTTCACTTCCTTGCTGAGGGCTATATTAGCAATGCAACGACAATTATTGGGTTGCAATGGTTGCAAATGAATTATCTGCGCTTGAGGGGAAAATGGAGATAATGTACAGAATTGGCATTATTCAAACTTGATATTGGGGGAGCAATGCGCTCAGCGACTGAGTTAAATAATAATAAGAAGAAAGGCTCTATTTGGCCTAGGATTGACTCTTTTTTTATTTTGTGCGAATCAAATTACTGGCATTTAAGAAAGATATTAAATTTATTAAGCGCTGATTCGGTCAGTAATTTTTATGTTGATGAGTTAGCGGGGGTGCGTCGTTTCTCCTGTCATTTAGCGCTTGACTCAAAATACACCTCAACTGTTTCATTTGATGTGTCTGCCCTTAACCTGCCTTTGACGGTCAGCTCCCCGTTTTCAATGGCTGGAAGGCAAGAGCATCAGTTTGTGGTTCGGTTATATCATGACGCTAAAATGGCAGAAGTGGTTTCTTTTCAGGGGTGTGCAGCTTTTTTGCCTGAGTATTTTTATCCCAATAAAAATATGTTGCAGCCTGATGAGAAAAAACAGCGAAATATTTTTTTGGGAGAATGGCTTTCTTATTGCTTGGCTTTTGGGCGGGTAGCAGGCTCTGTTTATGCCTTTGAGAGCGCACCCTAAAGCAAGCCTAGCAACATGTATCTTTGCTTGGTGCTTTGTTAGCGTCCGGTGCTTTTTTGCGCGGTCACCTGGCAATTCGTTTGTTCATGAGTTATACAAATATTACGGGTATTAAAAGAGAAAGGAAGTTGCTTTGGGTAAGCCACAATCAAGAGTGATTCGCGTTATACAAATAACAGATAGCCATCTTTATGGTGAAAAAGAAGGCAAGCTCCTTGGAATGAATACGGAGGATAGTTTTCAGGCTATTTTTAATCTTGTGAAAAAAGAACAATTGAAACCTGATTTAGTTTTGGTGACGGGTGATATTTCTCAGGATGGGAGTCAGGCTTCCTATGATCGAATGAGTCAAGCGATGGCTTATTTTGAGGTGCCTGTTTTTTGGTTGCCTGGTAATCACGATCACTTGAGTTTAATGCGTCATACGTTTGGTGCTGCGTCTGTCAGCCCCTGTTTAACGGATATAGGAGACTGGCGTATTATTCTTTTGAACTCTCAAATTGAACAGGAAGTACCTGGTAGGTTGAGTGAGTCAGAGCTTGATTTTCTTGCGTGCACATTATTAGCGTCACAGCACAAGCGTATTTTAATTTGTTTGCATCATCATCCTGTTTTATTGAGTTGTCATTGGTTAGATACGGTCGCATTGCTTAATCCCGATCCTTTTTTTAAAATTATTGATCAATATGACAATATTCATGCGATCGTTTGGGGGCATGTTCACCAAGCATTTGAAAGTGCAAGAAAGAACGTATTATTATTTTCCACGCCAAGTACTTGCGTGCAGTTTAAGCCTAAGAGTGACGATTTTGCCTTAGATAAAGTCGCGCCAGGTTATAGATGGTTTGATTTATTTAACGATGGTAGTCTGCGCTCTGGCGTATCTCGCGTAAAAAACTTTAAACTAACAGTTGATCACTCAGCAAAGGGATATTAATTCAATTTTTATGTGATACGTAGGGATACTTTATTTTGCGATAAGATACTTTTATTTTTTGTGCGATCATTTCTGTTTTGTCCCCTTAACTTCATAAATACAAGACTTTGCGCCATTATGGCTTACGCGGAGTATTTATTTTTGTCTGATTTTTAAAGAGAAAATGCTATGTCAAAACAGTACACTTCTGCTTCTATTGAGGTGTTGAGTGGGTTGGAGCCTGTTCGCCGGCGTCCTGGGATGTATACCGATACAGCGCGACCTAACCATCTTGCTCAAGAGGTGATTGATAACAGTGTGGATGAGGCTCTGGCTGGTTTTGCCAATCATGTTCAGGTTGTTTTATATAAAGATGATTCTTTGGAAGTCACTGATAATGGCCGTGGAATGCCTGTTGATATTCATCCTGAGGAAGGGATATCTGGTGTTGAATTGATTTTAACGCGACTGCATGCGGGTGGTAAGTTTTCTCAAGATACTTATGAGTATTCGGGTGGTTTGCATGGCGTAGGTGTTTCTGTTGTAAATGCCTTGTCACAGATTTTAGAAGTTACTATTCGGCGGGAGGGTAAAATTTCTCGCATGAGCTTTAAGGGTGGTGAAAAACATTCTGAGTTACAGGTGATTGGTAGTTGCTCTAAAAAAGATACTGGCACTTGCGTGCGTTTTATGGCTGACCCTAAGTATTTTGATGCGCCAAAATTTTCAGTATCAAAACTTACCTATCTTCTTAAAGCAAAAGCTGTTTTATGTTCAGGTTTAAAGATTTCTTTTGAGGATAAGAATACGGGCGAAAAGCAGGAATGGTATTTTCAAGATGGTTTAACCGATTATATTAAGTCTGCACATGCGGAATTAGTTTGTTTACCAAAAGAGCCTTTTTCTGGAGCAGTTAAAACAAATGAAGGGATGGTTGATTGGGCTGTTCAGTGGTTGGTTGAGGGGGGAGATTCCATTGCTGAGAGTTATGTGAATTTAATTCCTACACCGCAAGGCGGCACCCATGTTAATGGGTTACGCTCAGGGTTACTTGAAGGAATGAGAGAGTTTTGTGAGTTTCGTGATTTATTGCCGAAAGGCGTTAAGCTTGCACCGGAAGATGTGTGGGAGAAAACAAGTTTTGTGCTTTCTCATAAGTTATACGAGCCACAGTTTTCAGGGCAAACAAAAGAGCGTTTGGTGTCAAGGCAGAGCGCGGCGTTTATCGGCTCTGTTTTAAAGGATGCCTTTAGTTTATGGTTGAATCATCATATTGCTGAAGCAGAGCAGCTGGCTGATTTTTGTATTCAAAATGCTCAAAAGCGCTTAAAAAACAGCAAAAAAATTGAACGGAAAAAGTTTTCAAGTGGACCCACGCTGCCTGGCAAGTTAACTGATTGCACGAGTAATAATCCGCAAGAGTGCGAGTTGTTTTTAGTGGAGGGTGACTCAGCGGGTGGTTCAGCAAAACAGGCTAGAGATAAAGTGTTTCAAGCGGTCATGCCATTGCGAGGAAAGATTTTAAACACTTGGGAGGTTGATAAAGACGGCGTACTTGCCTCGCAAGAAGTTCATGATATTTCAGTTGCGATTGGTGTAGATCCTAATGTTAATGATTTATCTCGTTTGCGATATCATAAAGTATGCATTTTAGCTGATGCTGATTCAGATGGATTGCATATTGCGACACTTTTATGTGCGCTGTTTGTGAAACATTTTCCATTATTAGTTGAAGCTGGCCATGTCTATGTTGCAATGCCGCCGCTGTATAGAATTGATGCGGGAAAAGAAGTTTATTACGCGCTAGATGAAGAGGAGAAAAAAGCAATTTTAACAAAAATTGCAGCGCTTAAAAAAACGGTTAAAGCGAATATTCAGCGATTTAAAGGTTTAGGTGAAATGAATCCTGTTCAGTTGCGTGAAACGACGATGGCGGTTAATACGCGTAGATTAATTCAATTAAAAATTGTTTCTCTTTCTCATGCTCATCAGTTAATGGATATGTTGCTATCTAAAAAAAGAGCAAATGACCGGAAAGCTTGGCTTGAAACAAAAGGCAATTTGGCGGATGTTTAGTTTATTTGTTGTTCTTGATGTAACGCTTGGCAGCACCAGTTGTTTGCATTGATTGAAAGGGTGTTGACAATTTCGTAAGTCTTGTCAGAATCTTTCGGATTATTTTTTGATACAGGGGTGTGTTTGTGGAATATTTATCAGGTGGGGAAATGCTTATCCGCTGTCTTGCGGAGGAGGGCATTGAATCTATTTTTGGTTACCCAGGTGGGGCGGTGCTACATATTTATGATGCAATTTTTCGTCAAGATAAAGTGCGTCATATACTCGTGCGTCATGAGCAGGCGGCAGTTCATATGGCTGATGGTTATGCCCGTGCAACAGGAAAGCCAGGCGTTGCTTTGGCAACTTCTGGGCCTGGAGCCACTAATACTATCACAGGTATTGCAACGGCCTATATGGATTCAATCCCTATGATTATTGTAACGGGGCAAGTGCCAAGCAATATGATTGGGGAAGATGCCTTCCAAGAAACAGATATGGTGGGTGTTTCAAGGCCAATCGTAAAGCACAGCTTTTTGGTTAAAAAAACTGAAGACATTCCAATGGTTGTGAAAAAAGCATTTTATATTGCAACAACCGGCCGGCCTGGTCCTGTTGTCATTGATATTCCAAAAGACATAACTGATCCTGCTAAAAAGTATGAGTTTATCTATCCTGAAAGTGTTCGCTTGCGCTCTTATAATCCAGTGTCTAAGGGGCATCCTGGTCAGATAAAAAAAGCAGTAGATGCTTTATTATTGGCTAAGCGTCCCATCCTGTATGCGGGTGGCGGTATTATTCAAGGTGGTGCATCGCAGGCTTTATGTAATTTAGCGCATGCGCTGGGTATTCCTGTTACGAATACCCTGATGGGGTTGGGTGGCTTTCCTGGCCAGGATTCTCAGTTCGTTGGCATGTTAGGTATGCATGGAACTTATGAGGCAAATATGGCTATGCATCATAGCGATTTTGTTCTTGCTGTGGGGGTGAGGTTTGACGACCGGGTTACGAATGATACGTCTAAATTTTGTCCTGGCGCTGTTAAAGCTCATATCGATGTTGATCCTGCTTCTATATCTAAGACCATCAGGGCAGATATTCCTATTGTGGGGCCGGCTAAACAAGTCCTTGAGGAAATGCTTGATTTAATTAAACTGCAGAAAAAAACGATTGATAAAGCTGCGCTTGCTGATTGGTGGCAGAAAATTGAAGAGTGGCGCTCCAGAAAATGCTTGGCATTTAATCAAGTTGATTGTCCGACTATTAAGCCTCAGCAGGCGATTGAAACGCTCTACAAGGTAACAGGTGGGGATGCAATCATTACGTCAGATGTTGGTCAGCATCAGATGTTTGCAGCGCTTTATTACCCTTTTAAGCGTCCTTTCCAGTGGATTAATTCGGGTGGATTGGGGACGATGGGGTTTGGTTTACCTTCTGCTATGGGTGCCTTGATGGCTTATCCAGGTGCAACGGTTGCTTGTGTAACGGGTGAAGGTAGTATTCAAATGAATATACAAGAGCTTTCTACCTGTAAACAGTATGGTTTGCCTGTGAAAATTATTAATTTAAATAATCAGTCTTTAGGCATGGTCAAGCAGTGGCAGGATATGCAGTATGACAGCCGCTATTCTTCGTCTAGCTACCAAGATTCTTTGCCTGATTTTGTGAAGTTGGCCGAGGCTTATGGTCATGTTGGGATTAAAGTTGATAAGTTATCTGATTTAGAGGGTGCGATGAGTGAATGTTTCCGTTTAAAAGATCGGCTTGTTTTCTTGGATATCCATGTTGATCCTTCGGAGCATGTTTATCCCATGCAGGTGCGTGGTGGTGCAATGCGTGACATGTGGTTAAGCAAAACGGAGCGAACTTAATGCGTAGAATTATTTCGATTCTTTTAGAAAATGAAGCGGGCGCCTTATCTCGAGTAGTGGGTTTGTTTTCTCAGCGTAACTTTAATATTGAGACGCTGACTGTTGCGCCTACACAGGATCCAACCTTGAGTCGTTTAACTTTGACAACTACTGGTGATGACAAAGTAATAGAGCAAATTACTAAGCATCTCAATAGACTCATTGAGGTTGTTAAGTTGGTTGATTTGACTGAAGGTGCTCATATAGAGCGAGAACTTATGTTGGTTAAAGTTCGTGCTGTTGGTAATCAGCGTGCTGAAATTAAGCGTGCTGCTGATATTTTTCGTGGTCAGATTGTAGATATTGGGCCTGCATTTTATACCGTTCAGTTGGCGGGAGCGGCTGATAAGCTGGATGCTTTTATTGAGGCTGTTGGTGAGGCATCTGTTCTTGAAGTTGTTAGGAGTGGTGTTTCTGGTATTGCTCGTGGAGAGAAAATACTGAGCCTATAGGTTTTTAGGTGTTTGCGTTGTGAGTTTTAATTATCAAGTGGGGGAGTGTATGCAGGCTTATTACGATAAAGATTGTGATCTATCAATTATTCAGGGAATGAAGGTTTCAATTATAGGTTATGGTTCTCAGGGGCATGCGCATGCCAATAATCTAAAAGATTCTGGTGTGGATGTTGTGGTTGGTTTGCGAGCTGGTTCTGCTTCTGCTGTGAAGGCAGAAAAAGCTGGTCTTGTTGTTAAGTCTGTTGAGGATGCATCTGCTTGCGCGGATTTAGTAATGATGTTGGCGCCCGATGAATTCCAGGCAAAAATTTACAAAGAACAAATCGAGCCCTTTTTGAAGAAGGGAGCGATTTTAGCTTTCGCTCATGGTTTTAATATTCATTTTCAATTGATTGAGCCTGCCAAGGATAAAGATATCATTATGATAGCTCCAAAGGGGCCTGGGCATACTGTTCGTTCTACTTATGTGTCTGGTGGCGGAGTTCCTTCTCTTATTGCTGTTTACCAAAATGCTTCTGGTAAAGCTCGGGAAATTGCTTTGTCTTATGCTTCTGCCAATGGTGGTGGGCGTGCTGGTATTTTGGAGACTAACTTTAAAGAAGAAACAGAGACGGATCTTTTTGGCGAGCAAGCGGTATTGTGTGGTGGTTTGACGGCGCTTGTTCA
This sequence comes from Klebsiella pneumoniae, assembly GCA_945860125.1. Taxonomy (GTDB): domain Bacteria; phylum Pseudomonadota; class Gammaproteobacteria; order Pseudomonadales; family CAMAPQ01; genus CAMAPQ01. Next base: position 1,456 of record CAMAPQ010000001.1, on the reverse strand, counting down.
GGCTGGGTTTGAGACTCTAGTTGAGGCTGGCTATGCTCCAGAAATGGCTTATTTTGAGTGTCTGCACGAGCTTAAGCTTATTATTGACTTAATGTATCAAGGCGGCATAGCTGATATGCGCTACTCCATATCTAATACTGCAGAATATGGTGATTTGACGCGCGGATCTCGCATTATTACAGATCAAACAAAAGTTGAGATGAAAAAAATCTTAAAAGAGATACAAACAGGTGAGTTTGCTCGTGAGTTTGTTTTGGAGAGCATGTCTGGAGCGCCTACTCTTAAGGCAAGAAGAAGGCTTTCAGAGGCGCATCAAATCGAAGAAGTGGGCTCTAGGTTGCGCGCTATGATGCCTTGGTTACAGCAGGGTAAGCTGGTTGATAAGAGTAAAAACTAAATCGCATTCTCAATATTGATGATATTAAGAGCGGCTTAAGGCCGCTCTTATATTTTGGAGGTCTGATTTATGAGTCAAGGATCTGATGATTTGGATGCGTCGATTCAAGCTAGCAGTTCTGAGGTTGAGGCTGATTCTTATGTCAAAGATCAGCCTCGCCGTATAAAAAGACGCGGCATTTATTTGTTACCCAATTTATTTACGACGGGTGCTTTATTCTGTGGCTTTTACGCAATAACTGCGGCAATGGTTGGCAAATATGATGAGTCTGCAAAAGCAATTTTTTTTGCTATGTTGCTAGATGGGCTGGATGGCCGTGTCGCTCGAATGACACATACTCAGAGCTTGTTTGGTGCTGAATATGATTCATTATCCGATATGGTTGCTTTTGGTGTTGCGCCCTCATTACTGGTGTATAGCAGCATGTTGGGTAGTTTGGGTAAGTTTGGTTGGATGGTTGCGTTTATTTATACTTCGTGCGCTGCGCTGCGTCTTGCTAGATTTAATGTTCAGACAGCCAATGTAAGTAAGAAGTACTTTATCGGCTTGCCAAGCCCTTCTGCGGCTGCGCTAGTAGCATCGTTTGTTTGGGTTGGTGTTGAGTCTGAGGTCTTGGGAGTCTATTTTTCAAGTTTTGCAGGTCTTTTGACCATTTTTAGTGCGGTAATGATGGTAAGCAATATTCGATTTCATAGCTTTAAGCAGATTGATTTGCGTGGCAGGGTTCCGTTTATGGTTATTTTGGCCGCAATACTAATATTTGCTGTTATTGCTTTAAGCCCTTCTCGAGGTTTTTTAGTGATATTTTTAGCCTATGCGTTTTTTACACCTGTTTTAGCCCTTAAAAAACTTATTTTTGCCCGTTTTTTATCCGCCAAATAAGGTTTATTTTTTTATTTTGAATAAAAGATTAATTATTTTTGAATTAGGTATTGACGGGTTGTTTATAGTACGTATAATGCACATCCACAGCGACGGTAGAGCTGGGCAGGATTGGGTTAGACTGGTTGTTGCTTGGTGACTGAAGGTGGATTTGGTTGAGTGTAAGTGCTCAATCAG